>JAAYIP010000314.1 GCA_012523435.1 Bacteroidales bacterium
AATCAAGAAGATAGAACGCTTGAGAGAAACAGGATCTCTCTCTTGAGGCAAAAGCTGAGCGAAAGGTTGGTCGCTGTTAAGAATGAGACTGCGATGTTGACCACATTCAACGAGATCGACATGAGTGCACTCATTGACATAAGAAACCGGAATAAAAAAATCTTTGAGGAGAAATATGGAATTAAACTGGGGTTTATGTCCTTTTTCACTCTGGCCGCCACCCGGGCATTGATGGCATTCCCGCAGGTAAATTCACAAATCGATGGAGAAGAGGTCGTTACGTTTAGTTACACCGACATTGGAATAGCTGTTCAGACTCCAAAGGGACTTATGGTTCCGGTAATCAGGAATACCAACAGGATGCTCCTACCACAAATCGAAAAAGCTATCGCGACAACGGCTCAAAAAGCCCGTGATAACCGGATCTCACTGGACGATCTCCAGGGTGGCACCTTCAGCATCACCAACGGCGGAGTTTTCGGTAGCCTCCTCTCGACCCCAATCCTCAATCCGCCACAACCTGCCATCCTGGGAATGCACAATATTATCGAACGACCGGTTGCTGTTGGTGGACAGGTGGTTATTCGCCCTATGATGTACGTGGCACTCTCGTATGACCATCGGGTGATTGATGGAAAGGATTCGGTGGAGTTCCTGAAAATGATCCGTGAGCTTATTGAAAATCCGCTTAATATGCTGGACATCAAAGGGAACGCAGAACGGGGCCTGTTGGGGTTATAATCACCTCCACAACATTCTTCTGATCAATATACAGAATGAAACCTCTCACTGGTGAAAAATCAAGCTGAGCCATTAATTCCATATACTCAGCCACCTGATGCCGATGGGCTGATTCCGGATTACCGGTCTTATAGTCAATGATATCCACTGCATCTTCATGAATAACAATCCGGTCGGGACGTCGCTGCCCCTTCCCGGGTATTAGAATAGAACGTTCGACGATCACTCGACCGGATCCGTCAAACCAGCGAACGACAGGAGGTAATTTAAAAATCTCCTCCAACTGATTACGGGCAGTCGATAAATCGAGCCCGGCAAACGTTTTTTCCTGGGCAATTGCAATCAGGCTACGATCAAGGTCATCAACCGTGATCATCTTTTCAAGAATCTGGTGAACCATTTCTCCAGTCAGCCGTGCTTGCTGGGTCACGGCCGATTGTGGCTTGATGGAAAATGATCCCTGGCCCAGACGAATTTTCCCGCTAACTAACTGTTTCGTGTCTGACGGCACGATTACCTGAGTTTTATGCTGCTCTGGATCACCAGTAACATAGCGCCCGGAATCATCCAACTCATCGACCAGTGCTTCGCGTAAAGCATTCGCCACGGTTCCTGCCTTGTCGGCATCAGAACAGAAAGCAATTAACACATCCTTCGGCCTGGTAAAAGAGACATACAGAAGATTTAAGTTATCCAGATGAACATCAATCCATTCTTGCTGGTAATATTCTGAGAACCAGGTATCTTTCATCTTCGATGAATACACAACCGGCAAGACAGAAGCCGAACTAAAGGGTTCCTGATCAGTAGAAACCCACAAATAAGGGGCCTTCGTCGAGCTATGATCGAGTTCCCAGTTGCAAAACGGGATGATAACCACAGGGCTGGATAGTCCCTTTGCCTTATGGATAGTCATGATCTTCATGGCATCTGGGCCACCCTCGTTGACCAGCATCTGTTTATGCCCCCTTCGTTCCCACCACTCTAGAAAACCGGCTATATGTCCTTGTCCTGTTCGGCTAAACCGACTCACTATATCCCGGAACTGTAGCAAATAGAGCTGA
This sequence comes from Bacteroidales bacterium, assembly GCA_012523435.1. GTDB lineage: Bacteria > Bacteroidota > Bacteroidia > Bacteroidales > UBA12481 > UBA12481. The sequence goes on from JAAYIP010000314.1 coordinate 1,806, forward strand.
TCTGCCCCCGGTTCTCCAAAACTCAGCAGGTTGATCAACCGGTCGAGCAAACCGGTCAGATCCAGTCTGTTGAGCTCATCAACCTGAGATCTCATGACTTCGATCAGGGGATTCAGCGAATCCGGATCAATGTCGGATCCATCTGGTTGACGATCAGTCAATTCCCAGGATAACAACTTTTGATAAAAGGAGTTATCTGGATCAGCAAGGATATGAAAAGCCAAAATCAATTTTTGGATGACCGGATTAGCTCCAATCCTAAAGACATCCGCCGAAACCACCGCCCAACCATCCACCGGAGTACCGTCCGCTCTGGTCCTATAGTTAGTCAGGATTTTGCTGATCTGCTGGCCCTCACGATTTCTTCTCACCAGAAAGAGAATATCCTCTTGACGATACCCGCGGTTCTGAAGAAGATCGTCGACCATCAACGGAAGCTCCTTGGTGAGCCAGTTATGATAATCGCTCTTCTTTTCACCCTTCTCTTTACTTCGAAAGATGATTTCAACCCTACCCCCGTCTCCTGATTTCACCCCTCTCTCCTGAGTGGAGTCACTATAAGCATCGCAGATTAGGCTGGGCGATATTTTATCGGGATCAGAAGCTCCCAGATCGTCGAATGGATAGGATCCTGAAACGATATTGGGTAGTTTTGCAAACATCTGATTATTAAAGCGTATAATAGCCTCCCGACTTCGTTGGTTTTGCAGCAGCGGAGCCCCGCTATTTCCAAATCCGGACAAATCCCTCACGGCATCTTCCTGAAGCAGTCGCCAGTTACTGTTCCGCCAGCGATAAATCGACTGTTTAACATCCCCGACCACCATTCCCAGGCCTCCCTCCGACAGACAATTGATCAGCAGAGGTTTGAAGTTTGACCATTGCATGGTGGAGGTATCCTGGAACTCATCGATTAGGTAGTGACGATACTGGGTCCCCGTTTTTTCAAAAATGAACGGTGTGGGGTTATCCCGGATAATGTTCCTGATGATCGGCTGAGTAAGGTTCATCAGGATTGTATCACTTTCACGACCAAATTCGAGGAGAAACGAAACCAGATACCTTGCCAAACTGAAAGAGTGGATGTTCGCGATGATCAGATTGGCAGTGGCGTAATCTCTATAGTCGGATTCAAAAAATTCGAACAACCTGATCATCTGATTATTAAGATCATTAAAAACTCCGCTCTCAAATCGTTCTTTTAGAACTGCTGGGGCTTTTTGGGGGATCCACTTATCCGGGGAGTCAATACATTGTAGGGCTCTGGTTGAGTTATTAAATTTATCCGAACTCGTTTTGAGCAGGAAGCCAACCGGACCAGATTGTTTGTATGAAAAATCTTCAACCGTGAACCCGGATTGTGCGAGGGTTTTTTCCACCTCCCTGGCTATTTCTTCAATGACTTTTTCAAAATTATTTTTGATGATTTCACAGAGTTGCCTCACCCGGTTGAGCTGATCCGGATCCAGAAATGCAGATTCGTCCGAAATGATCTGATCCAGAATATTCTCACGCAGGATTTCGCCACCCATTCCAACCAATTCGGTTTCGATTCCATGCCAAGATTTCCCGGATTTCATTCGGTGAAAAATCCAACCCACCAATAATCTCCTGATTTTCTTATCATTAGCTGACTCTTTAATTAATCGACCAACAATTTCCTGCAGGACGGCTTCAGCATCGAGTTCAATCTGATAAGAACCTGAGATTCCCTCCTCGCGGGCAAATGCTCGGAGAATCTGCTGAAAAAAACGGTCGATTGTTCCAACCGAAATGTGAGAATAGTCGTGCAGCATCTGGCACAAAGTGGATGCTGCTCGTTTAGAGAGGATTTCGGCGGAAAGGCCGAGGGTTTGAATCAGGGATGAGGTATAAGCTGATTTGTTTGGATTTTGGCTGAGGAGATCGAGCTCTCTGAGTATTCGTTCTTTCATCTCGTCAGCAGCCTTGTTTGTAAAGGTGACAGCGAGAGTTTTGCGGTACTCGTCGGGATATCGAAGAACACACTCCAGGTATTTCAGCACCAGAGTGTAGGGTTTGCCGCTTCCGGCGGATGCACGGTAAACGAGGAATTTAGACAATTTCGGCGGTATTTCTAATCGGTTTAGACTCTTTTCTCAAAGATATAAACCGGGCTATCAGGATCAAAGAATAATTTCTTCTCTGCTTGGGCAAGGGATTCGGGCCGCCCAGCTTCATACCAGAATCCGGCGGGATGCTCCCAAGTGCGGATTCCTTCCTGTCCACAAAGGCTCAACAGCCATGGCATCAAACCAAAAACCTGATCCTCAGGCATTTTCTCAAAGAGCTTAGTTGATAAGAGGTAGATACAACTAAAAGCTACCGGTCGGAGTCCACGGATAGAATCACGGTTTAGGACTCGAAGGTGTTTTTCCGGATACTCCCAACCGCAGAGTTGTCCCGATTGATCGATTAAAAGATTTCGGGAGGTTGGGCGTTCTCTAACCGCCAGAGTTGCCCTAGCACCTGAGCGCTGGTGATCGATTATCAGTTCATTGATATTGAGATCAGTGAGGACATCGACATTATGAATTAAAAAGTCTTCCTCCCCGTTGAAAAAGTGAGCAGCCTTTTTCAGTGCGCCTCCGGTATCAAGGAGGAGGTCCGATTCATCGGAGATCATGATATTGAGTCCGAAAGAATCAGCTTTATTGAGGAAATCAATCACCTGACCGGCGAAATGGTGAACATTGATGACGATATCGCGAATTCCGGCGCCGGCGACTCTACGGATAGCCATTTCGAGGAGGCTGACCCCGTTGATTTCGAGGAGTGCTTTTGGTTTTGAGTCGGTCAGTGGCTGCAGCCTGGTTCCTAGACCTGCAGCCAGAATCATAGCTTTCATTCTCCGGTGGTCAATTCGTTAATTTCCTCATTAATAGACTGGATACCTGAAGATTCGGGGAGGTCAATCAGAATCCTCCACAGTTCAGGAATCTCAACTTCCAAATGATAATTGGAGGTTACCCATTGCAGATTTTTCATTGCTGGGGGGATACTCAGGAGGAAGGATTTTTTTCGTTCTGATATTCCTCTGAATCCAAAGGCGCCGAGGGCCTGTAATTTTCTAATCAGCACAAACCCCGGGAAGAATCGGTCGAGCAGGTGGTCCCAGCCATTCTGGTATTCAGCAAGCCGGGTGCGATAGCGTTGGTACAACCACTCCCGTTCTTCGGCGGTCAGTTCCGCTTTGGCATCGAACAACAGGGATGCCAGGTCGTACGCGGGAAAGCCCATTCTACCGCCCTGAAAATCAATAAAACCCAATTTATCCTCACAGACCATAATATTTCGGCTCTGAAAGTCGCGATAGAGAAAAGCGTTCAGTGGTGCCTGGGAAAGGAAAGTGGCTAAATGCTGAAAATCGTCTTCCAAGGCTTGTTCATCAAATCCGACCCGCACCATTTTCAAAAAGTTATACTTAAAATAGTTCAGATCCCACAACATAGATTGGTGGTCGAACACTTTTCTCGGGTAGGCCAATGAGTAATCGAGACCTTTATGGCCTTCGATCTGAAACTTAGGAAGCCAGTCGATAATTTCTCCGAGCAGCTCTTTTCGTTTACCGGTAGTGAGGGGATTGGTTGCTGTAGTTTGCAACAGGGCGAGCAGGTCGGTATCGCCGAAGTCTTCCTGCAGATAGATTTGCTCGCTGGAATCCACCGCAAATACCTGTGGCACTGGTAATTGAATTGATTCAAAATGCTTTGCAAAGCCGATAAAAGCTCGATTTTCGTGCAGATCGGTATGATGGACTGCGATGACTTGGTGGGAAGGACCTTTCAGTCGGGCGTATGTTCGGTAGGATCCCGATTCGGGGACTGGTATGATATCGAGACAAGGTTCGCCCGACCATTTTTGGTACAATCGGGCGAACGCTTCTTGAATTTTCTGTTGTTTCGGGTGCATCACTTAGCCACGCTGACCGCCCTGGTCTCACGTATGACGGTGATTTTCACCTGACCCGGGTAGGTCATTTCGTCCTGAATTTTTTTCGCGATATCGTAGGAGAGGGTTTCTGCCTCTTTGTCGCTCACTTTATCACTTCCCACGATCACTCTCAGTTCGCGGCCGGCCTGGATGGCGTATGTTTTAACGACTCCGGGGTAGCTAAGGGCCATATCTTCGAGTTCTTTCAGTCGCTTGATATAGGATTCGACAGCTTCGCGGCGCGCGCCAGGGCGAGCTCCGGAGATTGCATCGCAGACCTGGACAATAGGAGCCAGAAGGGTAGTCATTTCGACCTCTTCGTGGTGTGATCCGATGGCATTACACACGTCAGGTTTCTCTTTATACCGTTCAGCGAGTTTCATTCCCAGCACTGCGTGTGGCAATTCGGGTTCTTCCTCGCCCACTTTTCCAATATCGTGCAGGAGTCCAGCTCTTTTCGCTGCTTTGGCGTTGAGTCCAAGTTCGGCTGCCATGATCGAGCAGAGGTTCGCCACCTCTCTGGAGTGCTGGAGGAGGTTTTGACCGTATGAGCTGCGGTACTTCATTTTCCCGACCAGCCGGATCAGTTCCGGGTGGAGGTTATGGATTCCCAGGTCGATACAGGTTCGTTTTCCGGCTTCGATCACCTCTTCCTCCACCTGTTTTTCGACTTTTTTCACGACTTCCTCGATGCGGGCTGGGTGAATCCGTCCGTCGGTCACGAGCTGGTGTAGTGACAGTCGGGCGATTTCGCGCCTAACGGGGTCAAAGGCTGAAAGAATGATAGCTTCCGGGGTATCATCAACGATAATTTCGACTCCGGTAGCAGCTTCCAGTGCACGGATATTACGACCTTCGCGGCCGATGATACGTCCTTTGATGTCATCGTTATCGATATTAAAGATGGTAACGGAGTTCTCGATAGCCTCTTCGGTTGCAACACGTTGTATAGTGTTGATAACAACCTTTTTAGCCTCTTTTGTAGCACTCATTTTTGCCTCTTCGATCACCTCTGAAATATAGCCCATAGCTTCAGCTTTTGCATCAGACTTAAGGGATTCGACCAGTTGGGCTTTGGCTTCCTCAGCTGACATTCCGGAGAGTTTTTCCAGCTGTTCCACGGCCATTCGGATCGAACGATCGAGCTCTTCATTTTTCTTGTTCATCAGCTCAATCTGGTTATTCAGGTTATTCTTAATAGCTTCCTGTTCCTGCTTTTTCCGTTGAAGTTCTTCAATGCGCTGGGAGATTGTTGCCTCTCTTTGTTTAATGCGGTTTTCGGCCATCAGCACTTTGTTATTGCGCTCATTGATGGTCTGTTCATGATCAGCTTTCAGTTGGATAAACTTCTCTTTTGCCTGGAGGATTTTATCCTTCTTGATCATTTCAGCTTCGGCTTCCGCCTCTTTCAGTATATTCCTGGCCTTGCCAAGCAGCGATTTCCTACCGATGAAATAGGCTATTGACCCACCTGCAAGAAATGCGATAACGCCAATTAGTACTTCCATAAAGTATTGAATTAAAAAGATTTATAATAAAACGGGACCAGCCCGAAAATCCAAAAAAAACCCGTATTAATTCCTTAACGCAAAGAAAAACCCCAGTTGAACAGGGATGGAGCCGCCTGCTATTTCGAACTTCCACTGGCTTCCGAAGAAGCTCTCCCGGAGAACCGGGATAACTGAGGCCTGTTCTAGAAAGCTTGAGCTTTGCTCCAATGTGAATCTTGTTGAGTTTTTACAAGGCTTAAGGATTAATACGGGCAGTATTTTTTATTCAAAGAACGCTCAATTCCTCTGCATAAACTCTTCCAGGTCTTCGGTCAACTCCTCCATCGCCTTTAACAGCGATTGATCATCCTCTCTGCTTTCCAATTCCAAGACTCTGAATGCGAACTGAAAGGCTGCCATGGCCAACAGGTCCTGACCGTCCCGGTCGCGGTACCGCTGCTGATATTGGCTGATCTTTTCATTAACCAGCCTTGCCGCCTTTCGGTAAATCTCCTCATCATTTCTGTTGATGTTCAGAGGGTAGTGTCTTCCGGCTATCTGAAGCTGTATTTTGAATACGCTATCCATCCGTTCATCCTTATCTATTTAAAAGAGCTATACATTCATCTATTTCCCGCACAATCCTTTTGATCCGGCCTTTGGCTATCTCCCTGTCCTCCGAAGGGACTAAGATCGATTTGGCCAATCGGGCCGTTGTATATTGTTGTTCAAGATTGCTTATCTCTCGTTTCTGTTTCTCAACTAGTTCTAACAACTCCTCTTTTTCCCTGACCAGATCATTTGCATCCTTCCTTAATCCCTGGTACTTCGCCATCAACAATCTGACCTGGTAGGTCAGCTGACGGATCAGTTCCTCCTGCTCGATCGTCATGGTCACTTTTTAATACAAATATAGGTGGTTCCCGGTTGATTTCAAAATTCCCTCAGAATTCCTCCGGTTGTTTTTATCTTTGGTGACGATGAAGCACCGTACATCTCTCCATATACTTTGCATCTTCTTGATTAACTTACTGTTATCAGGTAATCTCCAAGCTCAGGTCGGGAGTAAACAAACCGTTTCAACAGGAATCAAGCCGATGGGAATCCCCATCTTTTTATCGGGCAATTTCGGAGAGCCACGAGCCAATCATTTTCATTCCGGGATAGACATTAAAACTGGTGGCGTTCCGGGTGTACCGGTCAGGAGTGTTGCTCCGGGGTACGTTTCCCGGATCAAAGTTGAACCGGGTGGATATGGGCAGGCTTTATACCTTAATCATCCTAATGGGTACACATCGGTTTATGCTCATCTTCAGTCTTTTAACAAGAATATTGCCGAGTTTGTCAAGCACGAGCAGTACCGCCGGGAGTCCTTTTCGGTGGATCTCTTCCCAGAAAGCAGCCGCTTTCCGGTAGAGGCCGGTCAGGTCATCGCCAGCTCAGGTAATTCGGGAAGCTCGCAAGGCCCACATCTTCATTTCGAAATACGTGACACACACTCCGAAAACCCTATCAATCCGCTCATCCAAGCTTTGCGGGTACTAGATCACACTGCACCAGTGATGGAGCGGATTGTTATCTATTCTCTTGGGCGACATAAGGAGTGGATCAAACCGCTTGATCTGAACCTGACCAAAGGTAGTAGCGGAGTTTATACCACCCGTAATAGTCAGCCCCTACCGCTGGATCACCGTTCTGGCATTGGGATTCAGCTGTACGAGCTGATTGATGGCTCTGCTAATCGTTGTGGAGTGTATCAGTTACAGGGCTATCTCGATGATGAGCTGTTTTTCGAAAGTTTGATGGATGAATTTTCATTTGCCGAAACCCGGTATATGAATAGTTATATGGATTATCGGATATACCAGATAGAGGGGCGATATGTACTCAAACTTTTTGTGGAGCCAAACAATCGCAGCAGTATATATCATTTCACCAAGAATAACGGCATCCTGGTGGTCCGTGACAGCAGTGTTCACGAGTTAAAAATTGTGGCACTGGATGTCGCGGGCAACCAATCAGTTGCCCGCTGTCAAGTTCGATTAAATCCCTCTGATTTTAAGAAAGATCCGGATTACCTTCCAACCTATAATGCCTTTTTTAGTTTTGCTGAAAGCAACCATTTTTCAGCTGATGGACTGGAGATTGACCTTCCCCGGGGGGCTCTTTATGATGATCTATACTTTAAATATCTCATCGAACCGACTCCTGATGGATGTTACAGTCCGCTGCACCGGGTTCATAAAAACACCACCCCGCTCCACCAATTCTTTACCCTTCGAATCCGGCCTGAAAAGATTCCGGAACCACTGAAATCCAAAGCCCAGATTGTTGAGCTGGATAGCGATGGCCGTTTCTCAGCGGTTGGAGGTCGCTGGGAAGGTGAGATGCTAACCGTGCGGGTACGCAGCTTTGGCGATTACACCGTCATGCTCGACACAATCCCGCCGCTCATCCGTGCGGCAAATTTTTCGCTGGAGGAAGATTTACAAAACCTGGAGACCATCCGGTTCATCATCAGCGATGATCTTTCGGGGATACATCGTTACCGAGGCGAATTGGACGGAAAATGGATCTTGATGGAATACGATCAAAAAAACCGACTGCTGAAATATACCTGGGATGCGACAAGAGTTGATCCGAGAAAAACTCACCGGCTCACTATTCAGGTTGATGATCAGGCAGGAAATTCTTTATCCACAAGCTATCAATTTTATAGATAAATAATTAACATAAACAATTGAATATGAAGAAGAACACTATTCTTTTACTGCTGATGCTCGCTATGGGAGTGAAGACGAGCGATGCCTGCACCAATTTTCTGGTAACCAGAGGAGCCTCTGCTGATGGCTCCACAATGATCACGTATGCTGCCGATTCACATGTTTTGTATGGGGAGCTCTATTATCGTCCCGCTGCCTCTTGGCCTGTCGGCACCATGATGGATATCCGGGAGTGGGACACGGGTCGCTACCTAGGGAAAATCCCGCAGGCAACCTATACTTATTCAGTCATTGGCAACATGAATGAGCACCAGTTGACCATTGGTGAAACCACCTACGGAGGGCGATCGGAGCTTCGCAACCGGGATGGCATCATGGATTACGGGAGTTTGATCTGGGTAACGCTCCAACGAGCCAAAACAGCCCGCGAAGCCATCACGGTCATGGTTGACCTTTGCGAAAAGCACGGCTATTACTCCTCTGGGGAGTCTTTCTCTATTGCCGACCCGAATGAGGTCTGGATTTTCGAAATCATCGGAAAAGGCCAGGGTCGCAAAGGGATTCTTTATGTTGCCAGGAGGATACCAGACGGTTACATAAGTGCGCATGCCAACCAAGCCCGTATCACCACTTTCCCGTTGAATGATCCGGACAACTGCATTTATGCCCCGGATGTGATCACTTTTGCACGCGACAAAGGGTGGTTCGATGGTAAAGATGAGGATTTCTCCTTCCGTGACACCTATGCACCGCTGGATTTTGGTGGAATGCGGGGTTGTGAAGCCCGTGTTTGGGCCTTCTTTAACAAAGTGTCGAGTGAAATGGACCAGTATGTCGATTACGCGATGGGTTACGACGCTACCAATCCAATGCCATTGTGGATCAAGCCTGACCGAAAGCTTTCAGCCCAGGATCTGATGGCCTATATGGGTGACCATTACGAGGGTACCCCAATGGATATGACCAAAGATGTAGGAGCAGGGCCGTTTGAGTGTCCCTACCGCTGGCGACCGATGTATTTTGAGGTTGATGGCCAGCAGTATCTGAATGAAAGAGCCATTGCCACCCAGCAAACCGGCTTCTCTTTCGTTACCCAGTCGCGCTCCTGGTTGCCCGACCCCGTTGGAGGAATCTTCTGGTTTGGGGTTGATGATGCCGCTACTACCCAGTATGTACCAATGTACTGTGGAATCCAAGATATCCCAATCAGTTTCCAGGAGGGTAACGGCGATATGCTGGAATACTCAGAATCCGCTGCTTTCTGGGTCTTCAATCTGGTATCTAACTTTTGCTACCTGCGGTACAACTACATGGTAGAAGATGTTAAACTGGTACAGAAAAAGCTGACCGACAAGTTTGCTGCATCCATACCGGCGATCGATGAGGCTGCCGTTGCTCTATTCAAACAGGACGAAAGTCTTGGCAGGCAGTTCCTCACCGATTATTCCATCCAGGCAGCCGATCTGACTTTCCGTGAATGGAAGAAACTATCAGAATATCTGCTAGTTAAGTATATTGACGGCAACATTAAAAAAGAAAAAGACGGGCGATTCCTGGATAACGGCACTGGCGTTTCCGTAGGCCCCGACCAGCCAGGCTATCCTGAGTCGTGGAAGCGAATGGTTAAAGAGGATGCCGGCGAAACATTAAAAGTGGTTAAACCTAAAAGATAAAGTTTTTAAAACCACACTTGTAAGTTTAGTAAGAAAATGCTAATATTGCAGCCAATTTTACAATAACCCATTAGATACGGCATAATGAACTTGATAAATGTTGCAGAACAGGCCTTTGCGGTGAATCAGGAGTATCCGGATTTCAAATCAGGCGATACCATTACCGTGCATTATAAAATTAAAGAGGGTGACAAGGAGCGGATTCAGCTCTTTCGGGGCGTGGTTATACAGCGCCGTGGAGAGGGCACTACTGCTACGTTTACGGTTAGGAAGATTTCCAACAGCATAGGAGTTGAGCGCATCTTCCCGACTTTTTCGCCCTTCATCAGCAAAATCGAGGTAAACAAACGGGGAAGTGTTCGTCGTGCCCGGATTTATTACCTGCGTGGTTTAACTGGCAAGAAAGCCAGAATTAAAGAAAAGAGATTTTAATCTGAATCTGATATTGTTTAAACCCCCGTCAACAGCGGGGGTTTTTCATTTTCATGTATCAGCTTTCAGGCTTTCCTGACGTAGATCTGTGAAGCTTCCTGTTTGACGACCACCACTTTTGCTCCCTTTTCGATCCAGGAAGTATCCGCTACGGCATCAAACACCTGACCATTGACCATCACCTTCCCCGATGGGCGCAAGATCGAAAAAGCTTCCCCCTCCTGCCCTATCAAGTTGCGAATATCGGCCGGAGAACTGACAAATCCCTCCTCCCGTTGGGCGGTCCTACGAAGCGCAAGCCAGGCAAACGGACTGTTAGTAAACAACTTGCTACTTATCCAGATAGATCCAATCAGCGCCAGGAATACCAACAGCGTTACATAGGCAAAAGATCGAACTGCCTTACCTAGGTGAATCTGGGAAAAATCAAAAAGAACATTTTCAATCAAACTTAGCGACAAACCGGTGATGATCAATACTATACCACTAATTCCTGCTACTCCAAAGCCTGGTAGTGCAAAAATCTCAACAAGCAAAAGAACAATCCCGACGATAAACAGGAGGATTTCCCAATGCTCAGCCAGCCCGTCCAGGTAGAGTGGAGCAAAATAGAACAGAGCACCCATAATGGCAATGATAAGGGGAAATCCGATACCCGGAGTTTGTAGCTCAAAGTAGATTCCACCAATAATGAGCAGGATTAGGATTCCCTGAATGGCTGGGCTGAGAAGAATGGCGATAAATTTTTCAATACCAGTGAGCTTATATTCCCGCAGCTCATACTGGCCAATATCAGATTGATCTAACAATTCCTCAACGGAGTTAGCCTCTCCCTCGCAATAATCCCAGCGGATTGCTTCCTGGGTGGTCATTGTCAACACCTTTCCGGTATCAATAATTCCTGCGATATAGACTGATGGATCCACCATAGCCTCTGCAATCTTCGGGTCGCGCTTCCACTTGAGCACGGTATCGCCCGAGGTGCTTATCAGGGTATCTTTCCCATGTGCTTCGGCCGTTGAGCGCATAGTTGAACGCATGTAGGACTGAAACTTATCAGGAACCACACTGCCGGTCTGATCCACAACGGTTGCTGCTCCGATATTAGCGCCGGGACGCATGTAAATACGGTCGCAAGCGATAGAAATCAGCGACCCGGCAGAAGCTGCATTGTTATCGATATAAACCCATACCGGTTTCGGATAATAGAGGATTTTTGTCCGGATGGAATCAGCCATATCCACCAACCCACCATAGGTATTCATCCGGATCAGGATCAAGTCGGCATTCCATTCTTCCGATTCCTCAAGAGCAGTTTGTGTAATTCTCCATAAGCCCTTGTCAACCTGCTGATTCATGGGAAAGACAAAAACCCTGACCGGTTTCTCCGCGGTCACTACTGGGGCATCCTGACAGATCAACAGGCCGGGTAATACGAGGAATATCAATGATGCCAGGGCAGTGCGGAATAGTCGGTTACGTCTCATGATTGAATTTCTCTTATACAAAGGTAGCAAAGGGTTCCTGTTTTTGTTATTTTTGCTACTTCTGATTCAAACACAATGAAAAAACGCGGAACCATTGCAATTTTAACCGGAGGCGGGGATGTTCCCGGCCTCAACCCGGCCATCAGAGCCGTCACCATTAGAGCTTTACGTGAAGGATATGATGTCATCGGCCTTCGTAGGGGCTGGGCTGGCATCACTGAGATGGTTAGAGATAAAAAGTATGATAACAGCAGAAACTTTATCCATCTGACCGAGGAAGTTGTCAACCGTGCCGGACGTACAGGAGGTACTTTCCTGCATAGCTCACGAACCCGGCCAAGCCACATGCCAGCGCATGCGGTCCCTGAACAGTATAAAGAAACTTATAATCAAGAAGTTAACGACCTTACCCCAGAAATTCTTAAGAATCTGGAGTGGTTGGGGGTTGATTATCTGATTCCCATCGGAGGAGATGATACTTTGAGTTACGGAGTTCGACTCTATGGCGAAGGAGTTCGGGTGGTAGCTATCCCAAAAACCATGGACAACGATGTTCCAGGAACCGACTACTGCATTGGATTTTCGACCTGTGTTACCCGAACCATCCACCTCGTTAACACCCTGCGAACCAGTGCCGGATCCCACGAAAGAATCCTGGTGATTGAGGTTTTTGGACGATATGCCGGATTCACGGCCATGCTGCCAACCATGGCCGGAGCAGCCCACCGTTGTGTCATCCCGGAACACAAATTTGATATCGAACAGCTGACTGAACTGCTGGTACAAGACCGAAATCAAAATCCATCTAAATACTCCATCTGTCTGATATCCGAAGGAGCCACCTTCCAAGGCCTGGAAGATATGCTGCTCCTGGACGGCGAAAAGGATATGTTTGGCCATGCCAAACTCGGTGGCATCGGTATGACAGTGGGCAACAAAGTAAAAGAGCTAACCCCGAAGTTCAATAACGGTCAGCGAATCAATGTCATCAACCAGAACCTTGGATACCTGGTCCGTGGTGGTGACCCTGATGCAATCGACTCCATCGTTCCAATGGCTTTTGGAAACCTCGCTCTCGACCTGATCCTTAAAGGTATCCATGGCCGTCTGGTTATTTTAAAAAATGGCCGGTACGATAATGCCCCACTGGATGTGGTCACCGCCACCAAGAAGTTTGTTGACGTGGAAAAGCATTACAACATTGAACGGCTACGACCGAAGTACAATGCTTTCGACTTCAAACCTCTGTTTATCATGACTGGCGAGTAGCGTTCAGGTAAGAGTGGAAGAGGTTGAGCCCCTGGTGTTTCTCCGGGGTAAAGTTGTACGATATGTTGTTCATCAGATAGCCTAAGACCTCTGCTTCAGGCAGATAGAGATTTTTACTCCACTCTCTTGCAATCTGAGGTATGGCTGTTATTCCAAATTTCTGAGCCTCATTTAGGCGTTCAATGAGTTCTGGATCAGAGTGTTTTTTTGTAGCCCAGGCGGCAAAAACAAACGGCAGGCCAGTGAAACGCTTCCACTCCTCCGCTAGATCCAATTTGTAAGGGTGCTTTTTTTCAACTTTGAAGACTTTATCGCCAATACAGACAGCTGCATCTTGGCCGCTAATCACCCAATCCTCAAAGCCCTCGCTGCCGGGAAGAAACTCCCAATCGCGATGCCAACTCTCGCGAGCCAAAATCCGGATCAACTCAACACTGGTGCGGGAATGAGAATCAAGCCACACTCGACGAATTTCGTCAGGAGGACAATCGGAAAAAAGGCAAACGGTCCTGACAGGCCCTTCCACTCCGATACAATAATCACTGATCCATTCCACTTCGCCATGGCGCGGAAAGGCACCAACGGGAACTAAGGCCAAGTCAGCCTCACCGGCTGACAAGCGCGCAGCACCCCGGGCTGGAACATCGGGAAGAATGACCGAATGATCAAAAAGACCGGAATGAGTAACTCCATAAACCAACGGTGCGGAGTTTAAGTAACTGACTACGGAGATATTCATCAGATTGACTCTTTCCTTGAAGCAAAGCAAATTTACTACTTTTACCATCTAAACTCGATAAGAATGAACCTGACGGAATTAACAGCCATCTCCCCCATCGACGGACGATACCGGAAGCAAACCCATGATCTGGCCGAATTCTTCTCCGAATGGGGACTGATTCGCTACCGCCTGCGCGTTGAAGTAGAATATTTTATCATGCTCTGTCAGATTCCAATACCCCGGCTGAAAGAACTTCCGGAAGAAAAGATTCCCTCCTTGAGAGATCTTTATCTTAATTTCAATCCCGACCAAGCAGCAAGAGTCAAAGAGATCGAAAAAACAACCAACCATGATGTTAAAGCAGTAGAATACTACCTTAAAGAACAATTCGATCAATTGGAACTATCAGAGTACAAGGAGTTCATCCATTTCGGTCTCACCTCACAGGATATCAATAATACCGCCTGCCCCCTGTCGATCAAAGAAGCCATCAACCGGGTCTATCTTCCGGTTCTGCTCCAATTAACCGAAAAGCTCAAGAATCTATCCGATGAGTGGTACGATGTACCCATGCTAGCCCGAACTCACGGACAGCCAGCATCACCAACCCGGTTGGGCAAAGAGTTTTTGGTTTTTATCGAAAGACTTGAAAAACAGATCGATACACTAATAAACATGCCCTACCCAGCCAAATTTGGAGGTGCTACTGGCAATTTCAATGCACACTGGGTGGCCTATCCTGAAATTGACTGGGTTCGTTTCTCTAACGAATTGGTAAATAATAAATTGGGACTAGATCGCTCCCAGGTAACCACCCAAATTGAACATTATGATAATCTGGCAGCCGTGTTCGATTGCATCCGGAGAATCAACGTCATCCTGATTGATCTGTGCCGAGATATCTGGGCCTATATTTCCATGAACTATTTCAAACAGAAGATCAAAGCCGGAGAGGTTGGTTCTTCAACCATGCCTCATAAAGTTAATCCCATTGATTTCGAAAACACTGAGGGGAACCTTGGGGTTGCCTGCGCCTTACTTGATCATCTTAGCATGAAACTCCCCATCTCCAGGCTTCAGCGGGACTTGACCGACTCGACGGTGATGCGTAACGTTGGAGTACCGCTGGCACACGGACTGTTGGCATTCCGATCCCTGCAAAAAGGTCTAAGTAAACTGCTGCTGAACTCGGAAGCTATCAATAAAGATCTGGAAGCAAACTGGGCAGTGGTAGCAGAAGCCATTCAAACCATCCTGCGACGGGAAGGCTACCCTAATCCGTACGAGAAATTAAAAGAACTGACCCGGACACACCAGCAACCCAACCAACAGGCAATTCACCTTTTTATCGACAACCTTGATATCAGTGAGGCCCTTAGAGAAGAGCTAAAAGGTATTACTCCGTGGAATTATCTCGGCATAAAGGATCTCAGACAGTAATTTATCGGAACATAGTCCGTTTATCAGGTTAGACAAGCCGAAATGGGAAAATTCTGGAAAATCATCAAGGAATACGTTTACCCGTATAAAACCTATGTCACTTTAAATATCCTCTTCAACTTCTTTGGAGTGATCTTTTCACTGGCCAGCCTGATTATGATCGGGCCGTTCCTGCGGGTATTGTTTGGCCTCCAGGAAGCCGTTGCTGAACCGGTTGCCTGGGAACTGAGCAAACAGTCGATTGAGACCAACTTCAATTTTATTATTCAACAACTCATTGATAATCAAGGGCCTAAAACTACTTTAATCTACATCAGTTTAACGGCGATTATTCTCTTCTTCTTAAAGACTGCCAATATCTACCTGGCTAACTATGTGATGGCGCCCATTCGTAACGGGGTAGTCAGGGATATACGGAACCGGATTTACCATAAGATCATTGAGCTTCCTCTTGGGTATTTTTCCAAGGAGAAGAAGGGCGACATCATGGCCCGCGTGACTCAGGATGTTCAGGAAGTAGAATGGTCGATTATGGCCTCACTGGAGAAATTTTTTCGCGACCCCCTCAACATCGTAGTATTCTTGATCGGGATGTTTCTGATGAGTCCTGGGTTAACCCTGTTTGTATTGTTATTGTTGCCGGTTAGTGCTTTTGTTATTGGATCGCTAGGTCGCAACCTGAGGAAGACCTCGGTAAAGGGTCAGAACCAGATGGGAACCGTCATGTCCACCCTGGAGGAGACACTCTCTGGATTACGGGTTATCAAGGCTTTTAATGCTGAAGAGGATTCGCGCAAAAGATTTGGTCGCGAGAATGATTTGTTTGCTCGAATCATGAATACTATAACCCGTAGGCGAGATTTAGCTTCGCCACTCTCTGAATTCCTGGGGTCGGTTGTGGTAGTTGGCCTGATCGCCTTTGGTGGAAATCTGGTGCTCACCGGTAGAGGTGGACTGAGTGCGCCATCGTTTATTGCATACATTGCCATTTTTTCTCAGATTCTCAACCCGGCTAAATCATTTTCAACAGCCTACTATCATTTGAATAAGGGATTAGCTTCGATCGACCGGATCAATGAGATTCTCCGGGCACCGGTGTCCATAAAAGATCCAGAACATCCAACTCAGGGAGCAGGCTTTCACCATTCGATCAAATTCGAGAATCTTTCCTTCGCCTACGAAAACACTATGGTTATCAGGAATCTCACTTTTGAAGTACACAAAGGAGAAACTGTAGCCATCGTGGGCCAGTCAGGCTCTGGTAAATCAACCCTGGTTGATCTCCTTGCTCGCTTTCATGATCCTCAGTCGGGCAGAATCACCATTGACGGAATCGATATTAAAGATTTTAAACTATCTGATTTAAGGGCACTTATGGGAATCGTCCCTCAGGATCCAATTTTGTTCAACGACACCATTGCCGCCAATATCGCCATCGGATCAGGTGACCCCGATCACCAACGTCTAAAAATTGCAGCGGAGGCTTCGCATTCCTGGGAGTTTATCAGTCATTTGGCAGATCAATTCGATAGTCGGTTGGGCGACCGTGGCAGCACCCTCTCCGGTGGTGAGCGCCAACGAATTTGCCT
>JAAYIP010000315.1 GCA_012523435.1 Bacteroidales bacterium
GGTAAAAGAACTGGATGGCCAAAAGAAAGGCCGAAATTTCTATCCTCATCAGATTTCTGTTTTTTTCGACTCCAATATGGGTCTGCGTGAATACAACAACCTCCAGGGTTAGAAAAAATGGGTATTGATAAGGATCAACTATGATAGACTTTGATATGAAAACTTTTTTTACTTTTAATATCGAATTAAAAAATGTCCGATTAATAGGGGGCTAAACCACAGGGTCAGAAAAAATGGGTGTTGATAAGGATCAACTAATTACAGGAGGTTTTGAATTATGTTAAAAAAAATGTTAAAATATGTTAAATAGGGGTTCCCTTTTGCTCAATTCTATGATAAACAAGTAACTGATTCCTGCACAATCCTTTCCATCATACCAGAAAGGAGATTAACTGAAAAGTCGCGCATTTAATCCAGGTAAGGAGTGTCAGCCGGGAAATGGGGAAAGTGAGAATATCCTATTTCTATTAACAAAAGTGAATTGACATGAAAAAGTATTTAATCAAAGAGTTGTCCGATGAACGGATTGATGAAATCCTGAATTCTGATGAAGCAAAAATGGTCTTTCTAAAAAGGGCCCAAATGTTAATGTATATAAAAAAGGCAATAGATAAAGGAAATTCTTTAGAAAAATTAAAATCATTAGCTCTTCAGGCTTTGAGCGACACAGATAAGGAAAAGGAAATGATGGAACTATTATGGGGAGATACAAAAAATGCTGGAGCATTTTTAAAAGAGTTCAAGGATGCCATTTTGGCTTCAAACTTAAAATTCCCGGATTTGCTATCTACATACGGCGATGAAGTAATAGTTGATCTGCCAAGTAGTATCAGCAGCCTTTTCGATAATTTTATAGGCCATTACAATGCTGAAGTTGGGATGCTATTCGCCCCTGTTCCTGATGATTCTCTTTTATTTCCAGATGACAGCCTGAATTATGAAATGATCGATTCAATAGGTTTTGCGGTTTTTGAAGGCCAAATCCCTTTCTCCGAACTTTGTGGTGGGAGGCCAAATAGAATAAGGTTATATGCTTGTTGTCTCGCGAGTGGTGTCATTTTAGCTGGTGCAGGCCCGTTGGGTTTTGCTTTTGGATTTTGGAGATGCTGGTGCTGGTTTTGTGAACAAAATTCCGAATTAGCCAAGCAAATTTGCCCTCAGTCTGTTCCAGATTCTTTGTAACAAACACGTATCAACTCAAAAAAACAAAACATGGAGGTATTGATAATTCTATTGGGCATTGGTGCTATGTTTTTAGGTGCCATGCTCATGCGGAAAACGAATCCTATGATTCAGGCCATTGCTAATCTGATCGGTTCATTGGCGTTTATTGCCTTTTCAATTTCCGGATATGGCAATTTGCCTATAATAGGCGAAGTGCTTTCTGTTGTGGTGTTTGGATATATAGCTTATAAGGCAGCGAAGAAATTGTGGGATTTGAAAAAGGCCAAGGGAGATAAAAGTGCCTAACCGCATTCCATGGACGAAGGAACGGGTGGTATGGAAGGCTGATGCCCGGATTAACGAATGAAATTCATGTCGAGCTGTTCTTCTTCAATACGCTGTTGATAGTTGTTGAAATTATAGGTGAAGGTGAGCGTGATAATCGGCGATTCACCGCGCATATTGGCATAAACCGTTAATCCGTCGGAATAGTTGGTGAACTTCGACCTGGCGGTGCAGAGCAAGTCTCTGACACCCTGCGTCAGCGAGCCTCTCTGATTAAATAGTTGATCCTTATAAACATTAAACAACTGATTGTTAATAACTTATAAGCAATTTTATATTGAAAATTGCTCCAAAATGCTTAATTTCAGGCAAAACCCTGAAAAAATGTTAAAGAAATTAACGAAGCAACCCCAGGTTGCCGAGGGGAATGGATATTCTACCATGCGTAACTTGAACACCTGGATTCGAACCCGTGACCCTCCCGACTGCTGGTCGGGATGCACTGAATCTGCAATAAAAAAGCCCTCCCCGTTGGGAAAGGCTTCTCTATTTTCGTGGGCACTACTGGATTCGAACCAGTGACCCCCTGCTTGTAAGGCAGGTGCTCTGAACCAGCTGAGCTAAGCGCCCGAAAAAGTGGTGCAAATATAAACAGTTTTTCCGGTCTGACAACAGTTTATCCCATTTTTCTTAAAGAAAGATCGGTCACCCCAAAAGATGGATACGCTACGTCACTACCTCTCGCTTTCCACTCATTTTCTGATAGATACCTCCATCAACGATCTGCCGGATCCGATGGATCGTATCATAAATATCCTGGAATGAATTGTAAAGAGGAGCAACGCCAAGGCGGATTAGATCAGGCGCACGAAAGTCGGGAATCACCTGCCGGGCGCCATCCGGCGGAGAAATCATGGCCTGATTGATGCGAAAGGCTTCGAGGTGCCGTATCGACACATGCGAGCCGCGAATGGCGGAATCACGTGGAGAGGCAAGCTCAAAACCCAGCGGCGCAAGATATTCATCACAAAGACGAATCAGGTATTCCGTCTGTGCTACACTTTTCGTGCGAACACGATCCATTCCCGCCTCCAACAAAAGATCTAGACCGGGTTCGGTGGCCCGTGCCGACAATACCGGAGGTGAGGAGACCAAAAAGCGCCGGATCCCCGCTGCCGGCCTGAACTCCCTCGTAAATTCAAAAGGATTCTGCTCGGCAAACCAACCCCAAATTGGATTGATCAGCTTATCCTGCAGATCCTTACGTACATAGAGAAAAGCTACCGATCCAGGCCCGCCATTCAGATATTTATAGGTGCACCCCACTGCTAAATCAGCTCCCGCACCATTCAAATCTACCGGCACAGCGCCAACGGCATGACTCAGATCCCACAACGCCATTGCCCCCTGCTCATGAGCTCCTTCTGTTATGCGCTTCATATCATACAGAAACGCACTCTTGTACGCCACGTGACTGAGAGCCACCAAAGCAGTCTCTTTTCCTATCCGATCTAAAAGAAACTCCTCATTTGTGATGATATCATCATCACTTTTAAGCACATCCACAAAACATGCATTGGTCAAAATCGCATCAAGCCCCTGAAAAACATATAGGTCCGAAGGAAAATTGAGCGAATCCGTAAGGATGATGTCACGATCAGCCTGATACTTCATCGCGGCAAAAGCCAGCTTAAACAGGTTGACCGAGGTGCTGTCGGTGAGAATCACCTCGTCGGGCTCAGCCCCAATCAACCGCGCAATTTTTCCACCAATCCGCTCCGACAGAGCCATCCACTCCTCATTCCACCCCCTGATCAACCTTACTCCCCACTCCTGCTCCACCGCTTGGCGCATGAGGCTGGCTGTACGAACAGGCAATCGACCTAACGAATTGCCATCCAGATAGATAAGATCAGGATCATTGATAACAAACTCGCTCCTGAAACTCCTTAAAGGATCAGCAGCATCAAGCTCAACGGGTGAAAATGATCGTTTTTGCATAGTTATTTACCCTCCAACCATGGCATCCGCCACAACAAATGTACTGCCAGTTACCACAACCAAATCGTCCGGTCGGGCTGCTTTCCGGGCCGCTTCCAGTGCCTTGGGAACGGTATCATGAATAGTGCCGGATAAGCCGTAAAAAGCAGCCTTGGCAGCCAGGAGCTTAACATCCAAAGCCCTGGGAATAGTTGCCATGGTAAAATAGTATTGGGCTTTCTTCGGCAATACCTGCAGGATATGATCAATATCCTTGTCGTTGACAGCCCCGTAAACCAAGTGCAAGCGATCAAAACGGGTGTTCTCGATCTGACTCACAACCTGGCGAATACCATCTACGTTATGTCCAGTATCAAAAGCCATCGTAGGCTGACGGGAAACCACCTCCCAACGGCCACGAAATCCAGTTATTCCACTCACTTGTGATAGCCCTTCGTATATCATCTCATCGGTGATTTTCCAGCCCTTCCGCCGTAATAATTCCAACACTTCCAGCACTACCGGCAGATTTCTACGCTGAGCCAGACTGAGCTGATCCGACCATAATCCGGGGAAAACCGTGTTTTTGCCCCGCATCACCTGGAAATAGTGCCTACCCTCTGGGGTGACAATCGAATAAGGCACCTGAAAGAAGTCGTTGGCAAAGAAAACCTGACTGGAACGTTCAGCTGCAATCTCCTCAAAAATCCGGCGGGTCTGTCGATTTTTGTCACCAATAACTACAGGAATACCCTCCTTGATGATTCCGGCCTTTTCTTTGGCTATCCTGGCAAGCGTATTTCCCAGATATTCAGTATGATCCAGCCCGATGTTCGTAATGATGGATACCACCGGATCAATGATATTCGTTGAATCCAGTCGCCCTCCCATGCCCGTCTCAACCACGGCAACATGAATATCCTGCCGCGAGAAGTAATCAAAAGCCATGGCTACCGTCATCTCAAAGAAACTAGGTTTCAGCTCCTCCAAAATGGGCTGATGCTCCTCAACAAAGCGTATCACCTCCCGTTTGGGAATCATCTCTCCATTGACCCTGATCCGCTCGCGATAATCTAACAGATGCGGGGAGGTATAGAGACCTGTCCGGTAGCCAGCCAGCTGGAGCACGGCTGCCAGCATGCTGGAAACCGAACCCTTGCCATTGGTTCCCGCAATATGAATAGACAAAAAATTACGGTGAGGAAAGCCAAAATATCGATCAAGTTTACTGGTTGTATCGAGGCTGGCTTTATAGGCCGCTTTCCCAACCCGCTGGAACATCGGCAGCTGGGCAAAGAGCCATTCGGTTGTCTCCTTGTAGTTCATCGATTACAATTTTACCTATATTTAACGGAACTCTAAAAGCGATTATAATGAACCAGAAAAAATTATTCGTGCTTGACACAAACGTGTTACTACATGATTACAAATGCATCTATCAGTTTGAAGAAAACGACATTATGTTGCCGATCACAGTGTTGGAGGAACTCGATAAATTTAAAAAAGGTAACGACCAGATCAATTTCCAGGCCCGTGAGTTTGCCCGAGAGCTAGACCAACTGGCGGGTGAGTTCCTGTTCACGGAGGGGATCAGCTTGGGTCGAGGCTTAGGCCGTCTCTTCATTGAAACGGGGAAGCCTTTCTCCCGGGAAATGGAAGAATCGTTCGAAGAAAAAATTGCCGATCACCGAATTCTGGCTATCGCTGATTATGCCCGTAATAGTAACCCCGACAAACAGGTGATTCTAGTCACTAAAGATATCAACCTGAGAATCAAAGCTAAAGCTCTGGGTCTCCAGGCGCAGGATTATAAAGCCGGACAAGTCACCAACCTGGAGTACCTCTACGAGGGAATCCCGACTATCGAAAACCAAAATGATGAGGCCATCAATAAGTTGTACACCTCACCCGAAGGCGTTTCGATTGAGGAGTTTGATCTCGGGATGGATCCTATTGCCAACCAGTACATGATCCTGAAAGGAAACAACTCTAGCGTCTTGGCCATTTTCGATATACGCACCAGCGCATTGCATGTTGTTCAAAAACAGAGATGTTATGGTATTGAGCCACGGAATGCCGAGCAGACCATGACACTTGATGCCCTGATGAGGCCTGACATTCAACTAGTTAGTCTTACAGGAAAAGCTGGCACCGGAAAAACCCTCTTAGCCCTCGCTGCAGCCCTCCAACAACGTCGTGATTATCTTCAGGTCTATCTCGCCCGCCCAATTATCCCTCTGGGAAACCGCGACATAGGATACCTCCCAGGTGATGCGGGCCAGAAAATCGAGCCTTATATGCAACCCCTTTTCGATAACCTCTCGGTAATCAAACATCAGTTCGATGCCCGTAGTAAAGAGTACACGAAAATCGATCAGCTACTGGAAGATGAAAAACTCATCATCACCCCGCTGGCTTACATCCGCGGACGGAGCCTCAGCAAAGTCTTTTTCATCGTTGATGAGGCTCAGAACCTGCCACCTCACGAGGTGAAAACCATTATCACACGCGCAGGGGAAGGCACAAAAATCGTTTTCACCGGAGATATTCACCAAATAGACTCTCCCTACCTCGATACCAAATCGAACGGCCTGTCGTACTTCACCGAAAAGATGAAGGGACAGGATATCTTCGCCCATGTCAACCTCGTCCAGGGAGTCAGAAGCCACCTGGCAGAGTTGGCAAGCAATTTGCTGTAACCAAAGCCTGATGAAAAGGCGTGTTGCATTTTTTACTCTAGGCTGTAAACTGAATTTTTCAGAGTCGAGCGAAATTGGAAGGCAGTTGGAAGACGCTGGATTTGAGCGGGTTCCATTTGGATCGGAGGCAGAGGTAACCGTGATTCACTCGTGCACGGTAACAGGCTCCGCCGACCGGAAGACTCGTCAGGCTGTACACCGGGCCGTGAAGGTTTCACCCCATGGTTTTATCGTCGCAATGGGCTGCTTTGTTCAGATGAAACCGGAGGAAGCTGCCTCCTGGCCAGGAGTTGACCTGGTGCTGGGTACGCATGATAAGTTCAACCTGCCAGCCTATTTAGAGGATCTCACCAAAAAAGATCAAGCGGAAATTCATAGCTGTAGCCTCGATGAAAACGAGCTGTTCTTTCCAGCGCAATCCGTTAGCGAACGAACCCGGGCTTTCTTGAAAGTCCAGGACGGATGCGATTATCACTGTAGCTACTGCACCATCCCAGCCGCACGAGGTCCTAGCAGAAACCCCAATTCGACCCTGATCCTGGATCAGGCACGTGAACTAGCTGCCAAAGGACTGAAGGAGATCGTCCTAACCGGCGTTAATATTGGCGATTATGGGAAAACCACTGGGGAATCATTCACCGATCTGGTTAAATCCCTCGATCAAATCGACGGCATCCTCCGATTCCGCATCTCCTCTATCGAACCTAATCTCATCCCGGATCATCTCATCGAATTTGTGGGCCAATCAACCCGCTTTGCACCCCATTTTCATATTCCGCTGCAAGCTGGTTCTGATAAAATCCTCCGACTCATGCAGCGTCGATACCTCCGGAGTGTTTTCGAGCACAGAGTATTTAAAATCAAAGAGATAATGCCCAACGCGTGTATTGCAGCCGATATCATCGCCGGATTCCCTGGCGAAACTGAAGAGGATTTTGCCGAAGCCTGCTCCTTTGTACTCAGCCTGCCACTCTCCTATCTACACGTATTCACCTATTCGGAGCGTGATGGAACACTTGCGGCCAGCATGCCCGGCAGAGTACCTCACCGAACC
>JAAYIP010000316.1 GCA_012523435.1 Bacteroidales bacterium
AAGAGATTCAGCTAACAGAATCGCATCAATACATTTTACTATCCTACAATCAAAAATTGATAACCATTGATAACGACCGGGTTTATCTGGAGTATCAACGGACCAAAGTGTATTGGCTCAACTGGACCAGTCGGTCGAAGATGTACAGTAAATACACGGAAGAGATCATCCGGAGCCTGCTGGTATTAAAAATCATGTCGTATCAACGGAGTGGAGCTGTGCTGGCGGCATTGACAACCAGCATTCCCGAGGCGATTGGGGAGGTAAGGAACTGGGACTATCGTTTTTGTTGGCTGCGGGATGCCTCCATGTCCATTGCCACCTTGCTAAAGCTGGGGCACTTCAATGCAGCCCGCTCTTTTGTAGGATACATCAAGAGAATTATCCAGTCGAAGAGCGATTCTTTTCAGATCATGTACGGTATTCGGGGTGAGCAAAACCTGCAAGAAACCGACCTGCCACATTTATCCGGGTATGAAAATTCCAGACCGGTGAGGATTGGCAATGCAGCATTTAACCAATCGCAGAATGATGTTTTTGGTTATCTAATGAATGTTATCTATCAGTATTTTAAGTTTTTCCCGGGTTCGCTGGACGAGATCGAAGAAATGTGGGAGATTGTCCGAAATATTAGTCGGACCGTTACCATGAGATGGCGAAATCCCGATAGGGGTATTTGGGAGATCAGGAATGGCGATAAACATTTTGTATCTTCCAAGGTCATGAGTTGGGTGGCTTTAGATCGGGCGACTAAGATAGCTGCGTTGTTAAACAAGAAGTATTACCAGGAGACTTGGAGGCGAACGGCGGATGATATTCGTGCGGATGTTTATGCTCATGGTTGGAAAGAAGAGATCCAAAGCTTTACCCAGGCTTACAGTAACGATGATATGGACGCTTCGCTCCTATTGATGGCCGAATATGGCTTCATCGCACCCACTGATCCAAAATTCAGAAGTACAGTGCTCGCGATAAAGACAGCACTTTATCATAATGGACTGATGTACAGGTATATAAATCACGATGATTTCGGTCAGCCAAGCTCCTCTTTCACCATTTGCACCTTTGGGTTGATTCAGGCTTTATACCGAATCGGATTAAAAGAAGAGGCTGAGGAAATCTTCCTGAAACTGATGTCTTACAGTAATCATCTGGGGCTATTTAGTGAGGATATTGATTTTAACACCAAGCGACTTTTGGGAAACTTCCCGCAAGCGTACTCTCATCTGGCTCTGATCAACACAGCCAGTCTATTCTCGGAAGAGAAACCGACTAGCAGGTTTATCAAACCCTGATTTAGAAAAAAGAGGACAAGAATGATCAAGGATCCAAAATTCAAACGGTTGGTTATTGCTGCTTACAGGCTTCCTTTCAAGGTTATTAAGACAAAGAAAGGATACAGGGCCATTCAGAATGCGGGGGGGTTGGTTTCAGCAATTTTAACTCTTTCAGAAAATTATATCCAGAAAAGGGATGATAAGAGCTCCAAAATTCTTTGGGCTGGAATAGCGGACAATATACCAGAGGGTGCTGATGTCAGTGATCTAGGTAATAAGCATTTTGATCTTGCCCCGGTAGCGATCTCTACCGAACTAAATGATCTTTATTACGGAGGGTTTTGCAATGACCTGATATGGCCTCTATTCCATTATTTTACAACGTATTGTGTGTTTGATAAAGCCTATTATCAGGCCTATGTTGAAGCTAACCTTAAATTCCGGGATGAGCTGTTGAAGGTCATTCGGCCGGGTGATTTTATCTGGATTCATGATTACCAGCTGATGATGCTTCCAGAGATGATCAGGGAGAAGGTTCCTGATGCTACGATCGGGTTCTTTTTGCATATTCCATTTCCATCGTTTGAGATATTCAGGCTTTTGCCCCGGCGTTGGAGGGATTCCATTATTCACGGAATGCTTGGAGCCGATCTGATCGGATTTCATACACACGATTACAGCCAGCATTTTATTAAGTCGGTTAAGCGAACCACCGGATATGAGTGCCACCTGAATACAATTTACACCCCCAACAAGCTGGTTAAGGCTGATGCTTTTCCCATCGGGATAGATTATGAACGGTTCAATCAGGCATCCGTGATTGCTTCTGTACAACAGAAAAAGGAGAAGATTCGGTCAACATTGCCCGACCAGAAACTGATTTTTTCGGTCGATCGTTTGGACTACACCAAGGGTATTTTACTTCGGCTGAAAGGTTACGAGATGTTCCTTGAAAAGTGTCGTAAATGGCGCCAGCG
>JAAYIP010000055.1 GCA_012523435.1 Bacteroidales bacterium
CAATAATCATTTCGTAAGAATAACGGACAAAAATCTTGCCGACAGCAAATTGATGAAAAGGTTCCACCGGCCAGCCCATAGCGAGTTTAACCAGAGCTTCCGGCAGGTTTTGGCCAGCCCCGACGGCCAGGTAAACCCAGGCCGGGATTCGGGGGTTAATTTCGACCAGGTAGTATTTCTGGTCGGCTGTCCGGATCATTTCCAACTCCATCCCTCCTCTCCATCCGGTTTGAGAAATGATTTTATGCGTGATTTCCAATAAGTTAGGATCAGAAATCGAGATTCCGCTCCAGGCTTTTCCCTTGTCGGTGATGAACATTTTCCGCATGGGAACGGCCCCGATAACGTTACCTTGGCCATCGCCGAGGGCCACCACGTTGACTTCGGTTCCTTGGATAAATTGCTGAATCACCACCGGGAGTCCCCATTTGGCGCTGATGCGGTAAAAATATTCCACGGCCTGATCGGGGTTGTGTGCCAGGTAGGCGTCATAAAACTTGCCCTTGATCATCCAGGGGCCTGGCACCTGCCGGCATATCGATGGAACCTCAAGCGGAGAGCTTACCGGGAGGCTTTGAGGAACCAAGATATCGTATTTCTTACCAAACTCGGGGAGATTTGATTTAAGTCGATCCTCATATTGTTCGATGGTTGGGAGGAACGTATGAATACCCAAGTTAGAGAGGCGGTTGCCCGATTTGATCAGGGGCAATAGTTCGGCATCAAAATTTGGGATTAACACGTCGATCTCCTCTTTCTGGTGAATCTCCTCTATCCGTGCCAGCATCGGTTCGATTCCCCCGGAGGGATAAGGAACGAGGTACACCCGATCAGCGAGGCCTTCCATATAAACTCCTGGCTCCATATTTTCATAAGCCAGTCCGATGATCCTCGCGCGGAAACCGGAAGCTTCGCGGAGAGCGCGGATGACTGGCACTCCCGGACCCGGGTTGTCGGTATTATTGAGGCCGCTGACAGCCAGGGTTATCTGGTCATCCTTCATTTGAGGAAAGGTAGTAGGACCTCAATACTGATCTGAAATCCTGTAGGTTACGATCGAAATCACTCTTACTGAGATCATACTCTTCCGCCAATTTGGCGAATATTTCTTCTTCTCCCAATCCCTCCTGGAGGGATTTTAGGATCGCCAATCCGGTTTCATTGACGGTAAACGACTCCCCGGTAGAGGGGTCGAACACCACTGCCTGATCGGATATTCTGATCCCGGGTTTAATTTTGTAGTTCATCGTATCATTTTTACACCTGACAGGTTTTTACACCTGACAGGTTTTTAAAACCTGTCAGGTGTAAACGTATTAGACAGCAATTTATTTAAAAACCAGCGGCTTGAACAAAAAAAAGGCTGCGGGGGTATCCAGCAGCCTTTTTTTTGTTTTGTTAGTGCGACAGGTTATTCAGTAGCCTGAGGCTCTTCGGCCTGGTCGGCAGCTTCGGCAGGAGCTTCTTCGGGCTCTTCTGTCGTTGCAGCAGGAGCTTCAGCAGCCATTTTCTTAGCATAGAGAGCAGCACGGGCTTCCCGGATTTTGGTCTCCTCGGCCAGTCTTTTCTTCAGTGCATCGTTTTTGGCTTCTGACATCTGGTTCAGCTCTTTATTGAGCTTAGCCTCATTTTGCTTCAACCATTCCTGAAATTTCTCTTCAACCTGTTCTGCAGTCAGGGCACCTTTGGCAATCCCTTTCAGCAGGTGGTTTTTGTAAATGATACCCTTACTTTTGAGCAGGGTGCGTACGGTATCGGTTGGCTGGGCACCCTTTTGTAACCATGACAAAGCTTTGTCAAAGTTAATATCGATGGTAGCAGGTTTAGTGACCGGATTATACGTGCCAATCCGTTCAATAAGTTTTCCATCCCGTGGTGCCCTGCTATCCGCAACCACTACGTGATAGTAGGGGCGGAACTTCTTACCGTGTCGTGCTAATCTGATCTTAATCGGCATTTTTTTGGTAATTAGGACGTTTACAAAATTGTGGCTGCAAAGATACCATTAAAATCCTGTTATCCAAACTATGCGGAACTTTTAAAAGAGTTTTGAACAAGTCGCCAGAAGGGGACAATCCTTTCTATTTTTGTTCCACCATGAGTAACTTTGTTCATCTGCACCTTCACACCCAGTATTCCATCCTTGACGGGGCCACCCCCATTGAGGAGTTGATGAAGCGGGTTGTGGAGCTAAAAATGCCTGCCGTAGCCATAACTGACCACGGCAATATGTATGGAGTCAAGCACTTCTATGATGTTGCCCGCGCAAATAATGTTAAGCCAATTATTGGATGTGAAGTGTATCTGGCACCAAACGGTCGCAGAGACAAGTCCGATATTGAAGACCGGAGTCGTTTTCATCTGGTACTGTTAGCCAAAAACAAGGCTGGATACCATAATCTGATCAAGATTGTCTCCCTGGCCTATCTGGAAGGCTTCTA
>JAAYIP010000056.1 GCA_012523435.1 Bacteroidales bacterium
CCGTCACGCATGGTGATGACACGGTCGGACAAGCCAGCCAGGTGTGGATCGTGAGTAACAATGACAAAGGTCTGATTCATCTCCTCACGAAGCTGCAAGAACAGGTTGTGCAAATCCTCCTGATTAGCCGAATCCAGGTTTCCCGAAGGTTCATCAGCCAAAATAACCGCTGGGCGGTTCATCAGGGCACGAGCCACCGCCACCCGCTGCTTCTCTCCGCCCGACAGCTCGGATGGTTTATGCCCTACCCGGTCGGTGAGGCGTAGAAAATCCAGTAGCTCAGTAGCACGCAGCTCCGCCTGCTTACGAGGCATCCCAGCAATAAAAGCAGGAATACAGACATTCTCCAAGGCGGTGAATTCCGGAAGAAGGTGGTGAAACTGAAAGACAAAACCCACCTCATTATTCCTAAAGCCGGCCAGGCGACGGTCATCCAACTTGCCTGTTTCAGTGCCCCGAATCCAAACCTGACCGCTATCTGGGCGACTCAGGGTGCCCATAATCAGGAGCAAAGTGGTTTTCCCAGCACCACTAGGCCCGACAATTGAAACAATCTCACCCTCATTCACTTCGAGATCAATACCCTTTAAGACCGTGAGTGAATCAAAAGCTTTGACAATATTTTTTACCCGGATCATGCCGATTGAAAATTATCATGCAAGTTAAGGAAATTACCGGGCCGGCAATAGCTCTCAGAGGGTGTTCCTGCGCGCCAGCCGGTGATAATCAAAATAATAGGAAACCTTGATTGAAAAGGAATTAACCTGTGGTGAGAGAACCGTATTGTGAAGATTATCCCAGTAAGAGATAAACTGATCGCCTTCCACACCAGTTTCGCTGCTGATGTTATTTTTCCACACCGCTGTCAGGTAGCTTCCCGGTGCAAAATTCCACGCATACTCAAGATCAATCGTGAAAATGTTAAAATTCAGGTCATGATTCCGATCATAAGTGTCATGATCCTGCAGCGTGCCATCCTCATTCAGTAGATAAAACTGGTTGTAATTAACCTCCGACCAGTAGTGCCTGAACGACAGGCTCAGGGCCGCCTTATTATTGAAAACATAGGATCCGGTG
The DNA here is from genome assembly GCA_012523435.1 of Bacteroidales bacterium. Classification (GTDB taxonomy): domain Bacteria; phylum Bacteroidota; class Bacteroidia; order Bacteroidales; family UBA12481; genus UBA12481. Next base: position 1,078 of record JAAYIP010000056.1, read on the forward strand.
ATGGAATTGGTGATCGTTTTAACATCTCGCCGTCCAAAAAGAATGGAATCAGCGGAAAACATTCTCACATATCCACGGTCGTCGTACTGCTTGTCCCAACTGAAGGAGGGAAAAAGGGAGAGCTTGTTGTTCAGCCTTAACCGGGGACCGATGTTGAAGTTGAGCCCGTGATCTCCCCAGGCATTCTGGTTGTAGCCACCTCCTGCGTTGAAAGCCAATTTCTTTCTGTAATCTGATGACCCCCTTAGCGAAACAGAATAATAAGCCGGGTAGCTAAAGTAGCGCCCCGGGACCCGTGGTTCGTACCAGTCGTGCGTTGCTATCGGACTGCCAGAGAAGCTGAAAGAGAGGTCGCTATAATCACGGAAGAGCAGACGAGAAGAGAACCCGGCCGTTAACTGATAGAAGCTCAATGGGTTATAAATCTGACCAAAATTAACACTGATACTATTGCTCAGCGAATTCAAGATCCAGAACGGTTCGAGCACCCGGTGGGAGATATCGAAAGAGTGGTTGATATAATTATTCTTTTTGAGGTATCCCATATCATTGGGATCGTAGGTATCGTTCACCACGACTAGATCATAGCTTGCAGTGAAATTCCCTCTGTACTTGCCAAAACCGATTTTTGCCTGGTATCCGTTGACAGGTTTTCCGCTAAGGGAGTCATGCTTCATACTCCCTGCCAGGCTAGCTGCCACGCCGTAGCGGCTATCGCGGTCCATCAACCTAGTCATCAGACTAGTTACATTAGCCATCCGGGTTGTTGAAGGGGTGAAAACGTTTGTATTGGAGAAATTCACAAAGGAGTTTCGTCCAATAATTTGATCCACCACAATCATGTTGTTATTGGTAAACGGATCGGTCAGGTATCGGCGATCTGTTCCGTTGATCGTATCTTGGATAACTGCAAAAGTATTAGCTGTCAAAGCGTTAAAAAACCCAATGCCCAGATTTTTGGAGTTTCTTCCTGAGACTTTTGTGGCGTTGATCAGTCTGGTTTCGCCGGGATTTTCGACTAGCGTTTCACCTTCCCCGACAGCATTCCAGGCGTCGTTGTAGTTTAGCGGTTGCTTCCCGATCCGGCGGGAGTAAAATAGGTCTGATTTATTGAACAGTTCCATCCCTTCGGTAAAAAACTGGCGGTTCTCGGTATACTTAACTTCATAGGGTGTCAGGTTCAGGACAATTTGATCGGATCTGCGCTGGCCAAAATCCGGCACTAGGGTCATATCCAGCGTATAAGCTTCATTGATGCCATATTTCAGATCCATACCAGCGGCATAGGAAAAGCCGCTGGCTTCTGGTGTAATTTGATAATATCCACTAGCAAACGGATAGAGTTCCAGACGGAGTGGAGCCTTAATTTGAGTGATGCCTTTTAGTATACCATTTTGATCATCTTCTGAATAGCTGCGATCAACTGGATTCCAAACCGTAATCTCACGGGAACGGCGAACCGTGCGCTGGAAGTTAATACCCCATACCTGGACTTCCTGCTTAGGGAATCGAATAGCAGAATAGGGAATTTCTATCTCAACAATCCAGCCCTCATCGGTTATTTTGACGGCGCTGGTCCACACCGCATTCCAGGAAAAATCACCTGAATCCCAGTCACTATCCATGCCACTCTGGGCGCTTTTTTTATAATCAGCCTGGACATTAGCCGCTGACAATTCAAAATGATAGAGGTTTTGCCCGTCGTTATAAGGATTTAGGGTGATCCGGAACCTGTCGGTATTGCCATTGCTAATGTTATCCCGTTTAGTGTATTCGCGGAGAATGCTATCCGGAGCAGCATCATAAAGCACGGCTCCAATATAAATAGCCTGATTATCATAGATAACTTTTACCACGGATGGCTGAGTAGCTGGATCGCCCATCTTTGGAGAATAGGTGATAAAATCAGTTGCTTCAGGTGTTTGTGACCATGCAGCTTCCCCCAGATTTCCGTCAATCTTTATTCTTTGGGTGGTGCGGGTGGCAGTCATTTCCCGTTTATAAGTAGTGGCTCCGGCCTCTAGTGCACAAAAAATAAGTAGTAAAAAGATTACCGATCGGGTCATAAACTAAGATTTCTGCAAATTTATCTTTTTGGGGTAGCCTCCAACCTGAAGGAGATCAGTTCATGATCGGATATTTGTTAAAAAAAGTTAAGTGGAAAGGATTGTTTTGAGTACAGATAAAGGGTGTCCCGGAAATTATCCCTTCAGATCCTCCTCAACGTCCTTAATATCTTTGACGACCTCAGCATCATTAATGTAACTCCTAAACTGATCCGAGGCTTCATCAGCCTGCCGGTGAAGATCATCTTTCATGTCATCCACCTCCTGTTTGATATCTCTGGTAGATTCATCAAATTCCTTTTTAATATCACCGGTGACTTTTCTAAACTCACGGATACCTTTACCAAGCCCCTGAGTTATTTCCGGGATCTTATCAGCGCCAAACAGTAACAGAACGGCGAGAAGGATGATTATGATCTCCGTTCCACTGATGAAAGCCAAGATGCCAACAGGTATATTCATATGGAGCAAAGATAAAAAAACCCCGGATGCTTATCCGGGGTTTTCAAGGCTTATTTACGCCTTCAGTTTTTTAGAATCCCGTTTCTGTCTCCACCGGTGAATATCATACACCACGGAGGTTGAAACGAAGATAGATGAATAGGTTCCCACCACAACCCCGACGAGAAGGGCAAAAACGAATCCCCGAATAGATGGGCCTCCAAAGATAAAAATGGAGAGCAACACCACGAGAGTCGTACCGGACGTATTCAAAGTTCGTCCAAGAGTAGAGTTAACTGCCTGGTTCATAATATCTTTGCGGTCACGCTTACGATAAAGACCGGTAAACTCCCTAACACGGTCAAACACAATCACTGTATCGTTAATCGAGTACCCAATGATCGTTAGGATAGCCGCAATAAAAGCCTGGTCAATCTCCAACGAGAATGGAATAATGCTGTACAACAGTGAGAAAAGCCCGAGTACAATAATGGTATCATGCGCCAGAGCAGCAATACCGCCTATTCCAAACGACCAGTTACTAAAACGGATAAAGATGTAGAGGAAGATTACGATCAAGGCAAAGAGTACGGCGAAGATGGCACCCCTAACGATATCACTAGCGACCGTTGGACCAACCAATTGACTATCTAGGCGATATTCATCAAGAAAGACTTCTTCTGTAGTACCAGCCGGCAGCAGATTCTTACATCCTTCATAGAGGGCTAGATCCACGCGCTCACCAACATCTTCACCCGGTTCATTGATCAAATATTCAGTGATTACTTTAACCTGATTGGTAGGCCCGAAGGTTTTAACCTGAGGTTGCTCACCTCCGAAAGCATCGGTCAGAGTACGGGTAAGATCCTGCGTATTAACTGGCTCATCGAACCTAACGACAAAGGTACGACCGCCAGCGAAATCCACTCCAAGGTTAAGACCTCTGGTGACCAGGGATCCAATAGAAATCACAATCAGGATACCGGAAATAATATAATAGATTTTGCGCTTTTCCAGGAACTTAATCTCGGTATTAGCCAGGAAGTCGATTGTCCAGCGGTTGCCGAATTTCAGCTTTCTCTCCTTGTTCATCTGGGCTTCAAAGATTAGCCTGGTAATGAAGATGGCTGTAAAGAGAGAGATGATGATACCGATAACCAAGGTAGTTGCAAAACCTCGGATAGGGCCAGAACCAAAAATATACAGGATGATCCCGGTCAGGATAGTTGTCACGTTTCCATCGATGATCGCTGACATGGCGTTTTTGTAACCATCCCGAACAGCTAGTTTAATTCCTTTGCTTGCCCGCAGTTCCTCTCGGATACGTTCGAAGATGATCACGTTAGCATCAACGGCCATACCGAGGGTTAGGACGATACCGGCGATACCGGGAAGGGTAAGGACCGCTCCCAGGGATGCCAGCACTCCCATGATAAAGAAGATGTTAGCCAGTAGGGCAACGTTGGCCACCCAGCCAGCCTTACTGTAATAGAACGCCATATAGGCTAAGACCAGCAGGAAGGCAATCACGAAGGAGAGCAGCCCCGATTGAATAGCCTCACGACCGAGGGAAGGACCTACGATCGCTTCCTGCATAATCTTGGCAGGGGCTTCCATTTTCCCAACATTCAGTATGTTAGCCAAATCCTGAGCCTCTTCGTTAGTCATTCCGCCACCAGAGATAGAGGAGCGTCCACCTGAAATTTCAGTTTGAACGGTCGGGTAAGAACGAACATAACCATCAAGAACAATGGCGATGGAGCGTCCAATATTTTCTTTAGTCAGTCGCTGCCAGGTTTTTGCACCTTCAGCGCTCATGGTCAGACTGACTTCGGGCTTGTTGCTGGAGCCACCAAAATCGTCTCTGGCATTGACCACGGCCGACCCGTCAAGGGCTGCTTTACCTTCCCTGCTGCGAACTTTAATGGCTAGAAGAGCAAAAGTTTCCGAGCTAGAATCCAATGACTTGGCTGTCCAGTAGAAACGCAGATCCGACGGGAATATAGCCTTAATCTGAGGCATCGCCAGGATTTCGTTCACTTTGGCAGTATCACGAAAATGCGAATATCCGATCATAGGTCCGGAAAAATACTGTTCATTATTGGCATTTGGTCTCAGCAACGCAAACAGTGGGTAGTTTTTGTTGAACTCGGCAAGGCTAGCTGTCTCATCCAATACTGTGCTGTCACTCTGCAGCTCATTGAGCAATGACTGAGCAGCTGCAGTAGAATCAGCAGATATCAGCCCGGTAGAATCCTGAGTTTCCGCGACAGTCGTAGTATCCTGTGCTACCTGAGTAGCTGTTGTTTCCACTTCAACCGATCTAATCTCCTTCAGGCGACGGTTGGCATCCTCCAGGAAGACAAAAACCTCCTGGTTTTCATAAGTTTCCCAGAACTCCAGTTTTGCAGCAACCTGCAGGAGTTTTCTCACACGATCATGATCCTTAATACCTGGGAGTTCAATCAGCACCCTACCAGCTTTACCCAGCTCCTGGAAATTCGGTTGGGCAACACCAAACTGGTCGATACGTACCCGGAGGATCTTCACAGAGTTGCTAATGGCAATATTGGTCTCCTCACGGAGAATATTGAGTACATCTTCGTTGGTGGAGGTGTAGGTCACCCGGTCGCGCAACTGCATCGTGTTGAAAATTGCAGCAAGCCTGGCATTTGGATCAGCTGCTTCAAAAGCACGGCCGAAAAGAGTCACAAAGTCATCCTGACTGGTAATCGACTGTTTTTCTGCTTCTTTAAGAGCCTGCTGAAAGGTTGGGTCAGGCGAGTTGTTGGAGAGTGAGCGGATCAAATCTACTACACTAACTTCCAGGGTTACGTTCATCCCACCTTTCAGGTCGAGACCCAGGTTAAACTCGCGCTCCTGACAGTCGCGGTAGGTGTATTTTTTGAGCCCCAAAAAATTATATACCACCTCTCCCGAAAGAGAATCCTTATAGTACAGTTCCTGTTTGGGATCACCTTGGGCAAATTCCTTGGCCTTTTTATCGATCCGGGCCGTTACAAAGGTGAAGGACAATTGGTAGAGGCAAACAAGCGCCAGCAGAATGGCTACCAATTTAATCGCTCCTTTATTACGCATTTGGTTCTGATTTAAATGATTGCTGAAAAATACCTTCTTTTTTGAACGCGCAAATATAAGACTTTAATTTCAAAAAAAGAGGCAATCCGGAATCCCGGATTGCCTCTTTTGATTCTGGAGCTACTTACTGGATCAGTAACTCGAAATCTTGCAGAAGCGGCTGGTTCTTTTCCCAGTCCCACAATGTGGTTCTTCTGACCGTATAATAATAGTTCCAATAGGTTCTCAATGCACTCATATAATTAGCGATAGCCCGGTCTCTCTGAGCGAGGGCATCGTTAAGTTTGAGCACATCCACCTTTCCGATCATAAATTTCTGTTTGGTGATATCATAACGGGTCCGGGATATTGTATCCGTTTTGGCAGCAAGCATCAGCTGATCGCTCTGCATATTAAACTGCATGATATCAAGGAACACCTGCTGTTCAAAATCGATCATCTGCTGTTGAACGTTAACGGTTGCCAAGTCAAGGTTCGATTTCGCCATTTTGACCTGTCCTTTACGCATACCCCAGTCGAGAACCGGAATCGTCACACCCACACTCAGGCGTTGCGACTGTTGCGGTTCTTTGTAAACATCAGCAACATCAGTGGCTCGCTGGGTCAATCCAAAGCTAGCCATCAGATCGGCATTAAAGCGGCTATCAGCCTTTGTTCGTGCCAAGTTTTGCCTGGCCTCCAAGATCGTCCTTTGCATGCTCAGAATCTGTGGATTATTCTCCTGAGCTCTTTGCATAGCCTGATTAACATCTACCTGAAATTCAGGGACATCCAACGATGTCACCAGCTCAATATTGATATTGTCGGTAAAACCCAGGAATGTTCTGAGGTTCGACTTTCGGATCTCCAAATTTAGGCGGTCTTTGACCAGATCATCCGTACTGGTGAGTAGGTTCAGCTCCATCTGCATCAAGTCGCCCTGATCAATCATCCCAAGTTCGAAACGGCCTTTCGCTAGTTGATAAAGGGTATCATTATTAGCCACATTGAACTCGGACTTTTTCACGTTCATCTGTTCAAGTGCCAGATCAAAGAAGTAGGTCACAGCTCTCTGATTAACTTCCTCCATCGAGCTCAGATATTGCTTTTTAGCCTCTTCATATTTCAAAGGCTCCACCTGGCGCTGCCATTTAAAGCTATTAAAGCCAAACAGTGGTTGCCTGAACCCGATACTGACCGGGGTTGACATAAAAGAAATCGGCTCATCATTAAGCAGGTCGAGCCGACCCAGCTCAGAAGCAACAAAGATGCGTCCCCCGGTAATTGGGACGTTTTGATTCACTTCCAATCGCATGGTTGAGTTTAGTCGCTGAGACTCCCCATACTTTTCAACCCATTCTCCATCCTCGAAAACCTCATTCTTAGTGATCGCACGCTGCATATCAATCAAGTCAGATTGGATAGCAACAGAGGGGAGATAGCTGGCCTTATACGAGCGATATTGCCAGTAACTATTACGAAAGCGGTGTTTTGCCAACAAGGCCTGCAGGGAATTTTCGTGAGCCAGGCGAATGACCTCCTCAAGAGTCAGATACTTTACCTGGGATTGTTGGGCTGGAGCTATCCCGTGTATGAACAGGAGAAAGGCCGATAAAATTATGATCAGTTTTCTCATGAAATAATCAGTTTAATACTCAAATGTTTATCACGCACGAAGCGACTCTACCGGGTCCTGTTCAGAGGCTCTCTTAGCCGGCAGATAACCAAAAATGATTCCAACAGCTGCCGATACCCCAAAAGCAACCAACACAGAGAAGGGCGTCACTATCGTTAGAATATCGGAAAACTCCATGATCAGACGCGAAAGGATGATTCCGAGGATGACGCCAATCAGCCCTCCCACAATGCTTATCAGGGTGGATTCGGCCAGGAATTGGACGATGATGTCTTTCCTGGATGCGCCGATAGCCTGTCGGGTTCCGATCTCCCTGATTCGCTCCATGACGGAGGCCAGCATGATGTTCATGATACCGATCCCACCCACGATTAGAGAGATGGATGCGATGGCACCAAGAACAATGTTGAAGATATCTTTTGTCCGTTGCTGCTGTTTAAGTAACAGTTCAGGCACTGTGATTTTAAAGTCGGCCACTCCGTTATGTCTTCTCAACAGCATCCGGGTCAGAATCTCTGTTGTTGCTTCCAATTCATTCGTTTCGGCCACTTGCACAACAATTTTATCCAATTGATTGTAATTCAGTGTTTCAGCTGTACCATCATCTGATCCGGTGGTTATTGTTTGCGCAATCCGCATACCGCGCCCTCTCCCACCTATCTGTACATTAGAGGAGACCTCACCAACTTTTTGGTTGACCATAGCACGGTTCAAGTATCGGATTAACATGGTTTTCGATGGGACAAACACCTGATCATTGGTATTGGAAATTCCAAGTCCGGCAGATGAAGAGGATACAAGCACCTCACGTTTCTGCAACACACCGATCACGCGCAGCCAGTTGTGCCCAACCTTAAGAAATTTCCCGATTGGATTCTCAGCCGGAAACAACAGAGCTGCCACACTTGATCCAATCACGCAAACTGCCTGACCGCTCTCCTCATGAATCTGATTAAAAAGATCTCCCCGTTCCAAACGCAGATTAAACAGGCTGAAATAGGATGGATTAACGCCCATCAGCACCGTTGGGCGGCGGATTTGGTTATGCTGAACGAACGAATTAAGCTGAATCTCCGAACTAACTTCTTTTACCGTTGGCAAAACAGTTTTTATGGCAGCTACATCCAAAAGATTCAGTCCGTTGCTGAAGCGTTTGGACTCTTTATCCGACTCCTCGGAAGACCCACTACTAGTCTGATCAACAATTGGTTCAATGATAATATTGTTGACACCAACTAACTTGATCTGTTCAAGAATTTCTTGCTGGGCTCCACTACCAATTGCCAGCATACTGATAACAGCGGCCACACCGAAGATAATCCCCAGGGCGGTCAACACCGATTTCAGCTTGTTGGCTAAGATAGCCTCAACGGCTATTATAATGTCATGCAGGTATTTACCAAACATTTTAACTCCGGGGATAATTATTTATTCCTGATTGAAGGGGCCTGGCCACCACCTGATGGCCGGACTCCCGATCTTATTCTCATGTTCGCATCGGGTGTCATCATTCCGGGTTGCATCCCGTTGGGGCCACCTCCCTGCTCACGCATCAAGCGCAAACGTTCCTCCTGCTCCCGTTGAACCTGCTCCATCTCCTCCCGTTTGATCCGCTCCTCCTCCAGGCGACGTGCTTTAACCTTTTCGTAAATATCCCAACCTTTGAACTCCCTGCTTTCGGCATCCTCCGGGATTGTCATATAGAACTCCTCATCAGGATCAACACCTTCATTTACAATGATATAATTCTCGTTCGCCTCACCCAAATCTACAATCTGCCTGATATTCTTTCCAACCGGAAAAACATAGGATAGCGAATCGGATGAATGAACTGCTTCCAATGGAACATAAACGACATCGCTATAAGTATTGGTTTTGATCTGGGTCACCGTCGTCATGGAGGGCCTCAACGTGGTATCCGTCTCATTGAGAAGAACAATCACTTCAAACACTTTGGCATCCGAACTGGGGAGCTGCTCCCCAACATTAGCAACCTCAGTCACCAATCCAGTATATTGTCTCCCCGGAAACGCATCAACCCCGATCAAGACTGGCTGCCCCGAATTTACCTTACTGATATCAATCTCGTTAACATAAGTTTTGGCAATCATCTTCGTCAGATCAGGCAGCGTGGCTACCACAGGATCCCAGAACGAAATTTGTGATCCAACCTTTCTTTTTGCTCCATCCCACTCTTTTTTATAGATCACCATACCCGATTGTGGAGCGTAAACAGTAAACTTTTCCAAGACATTGATCAGCCCGTTATATCGCTGATATTGTCTTTTCAGATTGATCTCAGCCTTAACCATAGAAGCTTCTGCCTGCTCCTTCTTCAGAGCGTAATTATAGACAGCCTGCTCATAAGCCCTCTTGGCCTTATCGAGGTTCATCTCGGCCGATCGGATTGTTGCCGGAGGCTCATACTGCGACTGATCCAGGATAATCTGACGCTCCTCTACCGCATACTCCAAGTCTTTAATCTGATTCCGGTAATCCCGGAGACTCATGGTCGTGTCCAGCTGAGTCTGAAGCACGGTAGCTTCATCCTTCTCAATCTGATCCTCCATGTTCTGCAATTGATTGGTAGCATCAGTTTTGTCGAGTGAAGCTACATAATCACCTGCCCCGACGACTGTCCCTTCTGGGATAAGGTCCACAATCTTAACGTTATGAATTCTTGCCTCTCTCAGCCCTTCGGGACCCCGGATATCCACCGAGTTCAAAGCAGCCAGTTCACCAGTCGTGCTAACAATCACATCAAACTGCCCTTTAACTGCTTTGGCAGTAACCATGACAGTAGTATCTTTTCGGGTAGTACTGTATATCAGGATGGCAGCCAGGATCACACCTATGATCACTATAAAAATCCAACGCCTTTTCATATTACTTCTTGCTAAGCGGTGTTTTGAAAATTAGTCCACAAACTTAATCCAAGAGACCGGGCTGATAAAAAATTACAAGGATTATTAGGATATTTTAACAATTGTTAACAAAGGTCTTGATATCCCGCTCGATAAGCCCAGCAAGCTTTTCAGCAGCCTCAGAACTAGAGGATTCGGTATAGATTCGGATGATGGGTTCCGTGTTGGATTTCCGAAGGTGAAACCACTGATGAGGAAAGTCAACTTTAAGCCCGTCAGTGTTGTTCTGAGGATAGTCCCGATAAAGATCGGCCACATGATTTAACACATCTGTCACCTTCACCTTCCGGGGAAGTTCAATTTTGTGCTTGGCCATAAAGAAATTTGGATATGTTTTACGCAATTCAGTCATTTTCAATCCATTGCGAGCAAGGTGGCTCAAAAACAGAGCTACACCGATCAGGGAATCTCGACCAAAATGGAGGCTGGGAAAAATCACACCACCATTACCCTCTCCCCCAATGACTGCATCTCTCTTTTTCATCTCGGCTACGACATTGACCTCTCCAACAGGAGCAGCAAAAGCCTCGCATCCATGCCGTTCTGCCACAACTCTAAGGGCCCGGCTGGAGGAAAGGTTAGAAACTACAGCACCCTTTCCATTAGCCAGCACATAGTCAGCTACCGCTACTAATGTGTACTCCTCTCCAAAAAAAGATCCATCCTCTGACACAAGCGCCAGCCGGTCAACATCCGGATCAACACTGATCCCCAGATGGGCATGGAACCTGACTACTTCTTTGGAAAGCTCTACCAAATGCTCTGGTAACGGCTCTGGATTATGCGCAAAATGCCCGTTAGGCTCTCCATTGATCACTTTCGTATCCTCAACTCCCAAAGCCTTGAGTAAAGCAGGGATCGCGATAGCTCCGACCGAATTGATAGGATCCACCACAACCCGGAATCCGGCTCTTTTAATGGCTTTCAAATCAACCAGTGGGTGTCTGATGATCTGGCGAATGTGTTCCTCTAAAAAATCCTGATCTTGAATCCGGCCTAGCTTATCAACCGGAGAATAATCGAATAGATCCTGCCCGGCCAGTAATAACACCTCATTCCCCTCTTCAGCAGAGATGAACTCCCCGTCTCGATTAAGCAGCTTGAGCGCATTCCATTCAGCCGGGTTATGACTGGCTGTGACAATGATTCCGCCTATAGCTCCCTTCAACGGAACTGCAATCTCTACCGTTGGAGTGGTGGCCAGACCGGCACGATAGACATCAATCCCCATCGATCTAAGCACCTGACAAACAAGGGATTCAACCATATCCCCGGATATTCTGGCATCCCGGCCCACAACCATGGAGGGCTTTTCGACTGATGGATGCTCTTGATGAAGCGCCCAAGTTGCAAAAGCCGAAGTAAAACGAATGATATCAAATGGAGTTAATCCTTGGCCCGGCCGGCCGCCAATGGTACCGCGAATTCCGGAAATTGAAGCAATCAGTGTCATAAGTAATCATAATAAACGCGCAAGGTATTGAGTTTTCCTGATACCTTTGCAGCAAAATTCAGCAATAGAATTATATTAAACTCAATCGGTTGTCATGGTACGCGTGATTAAACGGGGAAGAAACATCAGAGAATCGGATGGATCGGTTCGACTGAACCGCTATATTGCATCATCCGGAATATGCTCCCGGCGCGATGCTGATGAGCTGATCAGCCAAGGCGTGGTTGAGATAAACGGTAAAAAAGTGACCGAATTTGGCACTCAGGTTAAACCGGGCGATTCAGTAAAAGTAAAGGGCAAAACCATCAAAAATGAGCGGAGAGTGTATATTCTGCTCAATAAGCCCAAAGATACCCTCACCACCATGGATGATCCGGAAGGCCGCCGTACCGTGATGGACCTGGTACACAAAGCCACTAAAGAACGGATCTTCCCGGTTGGCCGGCTCGACCGGAACACAACCGGCGTGCTACTTTTAACTAATGATGGGGAATTGGCCGCACACCTGACACACCCTCGATATCAAATTAAAAAAGTGTATGAGATCAAAACCGACGCACCCGTCAGCGAAGAAGCCGTGAAAAAGTTGCTGGAAGGCATCGAACTCGAGGATGGGATAACAAAGGCCGATTCGGTTGCTGTCCCCGATCCTGGTTTCAAAAACTATCTGCATATCGAAATCCACTCCGGGAAAAACAGAATCATCCGACGAATGTTCGAAGCTCTAAATATCGGCATCATCAAACTCGACCGGATCAGTTTCGCCGGCCTGACCAAAAAAAATCTGGCAAGAGGACGCTGGAGACATCTCACTACCAGGGAAGTAGGATGGCTTAAGATGAGCAAAAAATAAG
>JAAYIP010000317.1 GCA_012523435.1 Bacteroidales bacterium
CAGGAAATTATAGATAAATTGCAGATCGCCGAAAATGCTGAACGGCTCAAAGCTTCCGATGCCTGATCATGAATGCCAGGGAACTGTATAAAGAGATCCTGAAAAAGAGATCCTGCCTGTGTATCGGATTGGATACCGACCCTCGCCGAATTCCACTCCACCTGCAACGGGATGCGGAGCCACTCTTTGCATTTAACCGTGCAATCATTGACGCCACCATTGATCTGGCTGTTGCCTATAAACCCAATCTGGCCTTTTATGAGGCCCAGGGTCCTGAAGGATTAAAGCAGCTTGAAAAAACAGTCGATTACATCCGCTCCCAGGATCCTAATGTGCTGATTATCGCTGATGCCAAGCGAGGAGATATTGGCAACACAGCCGAGCTTTACGCTAGAGCTTTCTTTATTCATTATGATTTTGATGCCATCACTCTCTCGCCCTATATGGGAAAAGATTCGGTGGCCCCATTTCTGCAGTTTGAGGGGAAATGGGCAATTCTGTTGGCACTGACCAGTAATGCGGGTGCCGGGGATTTCCAGCTCAGATCGCTCGAATCGGGAGAGCTTCTTTATGAGAGAGTTATGCTAGAGTCATCGGGGTGGGGAACAACGGATAACCTGATGTATGTGGTGGGAGCAACAAAACCAGCGCATCTGAAAAGAATCCGGGAAATCCTCCCTTCTCACTTTCTTCTGATTCCCGGCATCGGCGCACAGGGCGGGTCGCTGGATGAAGTGCTTGAACATGGCTGGAACCCGCTTGGTGGACTATTGATCAACAATTCGCGCGGCATCATCTATGCTGGGGAGGGTCGGGATTTTGACGAAAAAGCCCGCCAAGCTGCTCTTCAAATGGTCGAGAGCTTCCGGATCCGACAAGGATTCTAATTTCCTTTGATTTTTCCGTTTTATCGCTTTCCTGACGTCCATATCCTGTAAACCGATAGGATATGCAGGAAGACTTTCTCCAATATATCTGGAAATATGCCCTGTTTGCCTCTGACCGACTGGTTACCACTAGGGGTGAGCGGGTGGAAATCATGTCGAATGGCCAGTTTAACAGCGATTCAGGTCCCGATTTCCTATTTGCCCGGATAAAAATCGACCGGACCATCTGGGCCGGCCATATTGAAATCCATGTGAAAGCCTCGGATTGGTATCGCCATCACCATGATTCAGACCCGGCTTACGATCCGGTTATTCTTCATGTTGTCTATGAGCCTGATTGTGAGGTTAGAAGAAGCAATGGAGATCTCCTTCCAACCGTTGTGCTCCCCTTTAAGCCAGCCTATCTCGATAATTACCACCGGATGCTGAAAACGCTTTCGGCCATTCCCTGCACTACCTCCTGGATGAGCCTCTCGTCGATGATTGTGGAAGGCTGGCTTATCTCGATGGGAGTGGAGCGTATGGAATCCAAAGCACTCAGGATTCAACAACGCTTGCGACAAAACCATGGTGGATGGGAACAGACCAGCCTCCAGCTGCTTATGCGCACCTTTGGTTTTGGGGTTAACCAGGAGACTTTTGATCGCCTGGGAAAGAACATTCCGGTTAAGGCCATTCGGAACATCGGGGATAACCTCTTCCGACTTGAGGCGCTGCTTTATGGACAAGCTAACCTGATCCCGGAACCAGCAGAAGATCCCTATTCGCGAGCCCTCTCATCCGAATTCTTTTTTCTCTGTAATAAATACAATATTAGTCGGTTAGATAAGCCAGGCTGGAAGTTTATGCGGATGCGCCCAGCCAATTTCCCGACCGTACGTCTCGCCCAGCTGGCGGGACTGATCTCGTTGATGCCACTCAATCCGTCAATCATGACGGTCGAATCCCTGCCTCAGGATATCCCGGTTTCGACGTATTGGCAAAAACATTACGATTTTGGTAAAGAGTGGAGAGACCAGTCTCCCACGATCGGGAAGGACACGCTGAATCTATTGAAAATCAACCATTTGTTACCTGTCCTTGCCTGCTACGCCTCAGCCATAGGTCAACCGCAATCGAACGTGTGGTGGATGGAGCAGCTGGAACGGTTGCCTCCCGAAAACAACCGGATCACCCGGTTATGGACAGGTTATGGCTATCAGGTTCCTAATGCTTTTTATTCCCAAGCCTTTTTACACCTTTATCAAAACTATTGCTCCTCAAGAAGATGCCTCAGTTGCCGAATCGGACAGGCCATCATCGGATCAGGATAAAATGGGAAAATAAATGATGACGCTGTCAAAAAAGTTTACGAACTTTGAATCAACCGGTTCACATTCTGCCTCTGGTATGTTTTTTGCTTGCCTACTAAGGTTATGTGAACTGATTCATCCGGCGTGATAATGAACACTTAATAAGATGAGATTCACCTGGATTTTATTATTTCTATTGGGCCTTCTTTCGGCCTGTCATAAAGAATCGGCAGATCCGGCTCTGCTCTTTGGCCAAAATAGTGGGTGTAAAGACTTTAGCCTAAAGACTGAACTATCAGATGGCCCTACTTCGGACTGTCTTTACTATTCCTATTTTGACAATACATTGATAATCAAACATGTAAATGTGGGTTTCAATTGTTGTCCCGAAGGGTTCAAGGTGGAGCTTCAGGTATTGGGCGATACACTGGTTATTCGTGAGCGGGAGAATTCTAATTTATGTGATTGCTCCTGCCTTTTCGACCTGGAATACAGTCTGACTGATGTTGAGAAGAAAACCTGGTGGATACGGGTGGATGAGGAGTATGTGGGGGAGGATATGGAACCGATGTTTTTTGAGATCGATCTGAAAAATGACCCTGAGGGTAAGTGGTGCGTTGAGAGAACCCATTACCCCTGGGGAGATTATTATAATCAATGATATACCAAACACCAAATGAAAACACGTATTGCTACTTTATCGATCCTTCTTGGTTTGTTCGTGGTCATTGCCGGCTGCGAAAAACCTGATGAAGAGGTAAATCCGATCCAATTGCCC
>JAAYIP010000318.1 GCA_012523435.1 Bacteroidales bacterium
CCGGGGTCAGATTTTAGCCATAGCACCTGATTACGAGGTCGATCCA
Organism: Bacteroidales bacterium; assembly: GCA_012523435.1. Classification (GTDB taxonomy): domain Bacteria; phylum Bacteroidota; class Bacteroidia; order Bacteroidales; family UBA12481; genus UBA12481. The sequence goes on from JAAYIP010000318.1 coordinate 47, forward strand.
TCCAAAACCTCCGACTTGATACGGAATCACACCGAACAGTTACCGGTTTTAAATGGTGCTATTGAGGAGGTCAAGGCGATACGTCGTATCACCGGGGGGAAGGTTTTAGTTGGGCAGAGTGCCAGCGAGGGGCGGTTTAAGCAGTTATCGCCCAATTATGGAATTTTGCATCTAGCGATGCATACGATTACCGACCGATATAATCCGATGAATACCTGCCTGGTCTTCACGCCTGGTGAAAAGGGGAAAGAGGATGGGTTACTCTATGCGCATGAGCTTTACAATTCCTCCTGGAAGGCTTCATTGGCTGTGCTTTCAGCCTGTGAAACCGGCTCGGGGCAGATGGTCACTGGGGAGGGTATTTTGAGTTTAGCGCGTGGTTTTATTTTTGCTGGTTGCCCGAATTTGATCATGACCATGTGGCCGGTTGACGACCTGTCGTCGCAAGAGGTCATGGAGCATTTCTACCAGGCTATCTGGTCGGGGGAAGCGTTAGCTGATGCTTTGGGCCAAGCCAAGCTCCGGTACTTGGAGTCTGCTGATAAGTTACACGCCCATCCTCACTTTTGGGCTGGTTACCTTTTTCTGGGGAGCAACACGCCTTCTCCGGTTACCCCCCAGCCTGCCAGATTTTGGCTGGCCATTCCGGTCATTGTTTCCTTCCTTGCTCTTCTTGTCCTTTTTCTCTTTTTATTCAGATTTATCCGAAAGCCTTGATCCTGAGCTGCTTGTTAACGGTCAGCTACTTACTTCAATCTTTTCTCGATTTTAGGCAATAGGGCTTCGGCTTGTTCCGAATAAAAATGGTTTGAATCGGACTTCATCTCTTGCAATAATCCAATGGCTTCTCCGTATCTACGCTGGGTGATTAAGGCCCCAGCCAGGTACCATTCCATCTGATCAGAGATAATTGCCTCACGGCTGATTCGTGTCAGGTACTGTTCTGCGAGTTTTGGATCTCCGGCGAGATAGGCTGACATTCCAGCGTAGAGCAGAACGAAATCATCGCTAACTCCAGCTTTCATGCTTAGTTCCATCATCTCCAAAGATCCGTTGTAATCACCTTCATTAAATTTATTGACTCCTGATCTAAAAATCACCTGATCGGCCTCAACGGGCCCACGATATTGGGTTAAGCCTGTGTATGGTTCAAAAAATGGTTTGTCGGGTGGCTGTCCAACACCATATTGAGATGTTAGGAAAGCGATAGATGCAGAAGATATGATTAAGAAAGCAATTGCTGCAGCAGCCACGGCTTTGATGGATTGCCACCTCCGTCTTAAGGAATAGGGTTTGGTTTGGGCGTTCACCCTGTTCGCAATTCCACTGAGGGTCTCTCTTAACTCAGCAACATCCTCTTCCATAATAGCTTGGTCGACCTCACGGCTCAAGCGCCCTAGGTTGTCGCCGGAGTATTCCGGAATCAGCGAGGAGGTTCCATCATCGACAAATGAGGAGCGAATTGTATCCAACTGTCTGACAAGAGTTTCGCTATTCATTTCGTTAATCGAATTATCAGCTGACCCAGATTGATCCGGATAAAGAAATAATGGCGCTTCGGTTATCAGATCCCGGTTATCCATACGGATTTTCACCAATCTATCCCGAAACCGGCGCATCTCCTCATCCATGAGCGACTGGTCGACTTCTTTATGAAGTTGAAACAGAGCTGCAAATTCGGGATCATTCTCTAGGCGAGCTTCAAATTTCCGCTTTTGGGACAAGGTCATCTCCTCCCCCAAATACTGATCAAAAAGTTCGCTTAATTCAAAATCACCATTCATCTTTTAGATATTTAAAATTTAGATCGTTCTGTATTCTCTTAATCAACATATCCTTACACTCGTACTTTTTCTTTTTCAGAAAGTGCTCACTTCTCACATTCATGATTCGAGCCATCTCTTTCAGCGGAACTTTCCTGAGCACTAACTTCAGAATCTCCTGGCACTCTGGCTTCAGAGTCTTAAAGTGCTTTTGGTATAGACGGTATCGCTCCTGCTCCTTATACTCCTGTTCAATCTGGTCGTCAATCTTGATGTAAACTTCATTCTCAGTCAACGTTGTCAGTTTTATCTGACGGTTGTCCAGTTGTTGCAACCAGAGCAGCCTGCAAACTGAATACAGGTAGGACTTGAACGCACAAGTCAACTCCAGATCATCCCTTTTGATCTTTTTATATATCAAGATCATAGCCTCCTGGAACACATCCTGCGCATCTTCGTCCGATCCGCTGTTTCTAATGACAAAGAACCTAATAGACGGATAATACATCCGATAAACATACTCTAACACAGCACCATCACTCGAACGCAATCCTTCGATTATCGCCTCAACGGTGTAGTGCACTAATTGTTTATCAGGATTTTTATGAAAAGGGAACCCCAATTTTCAGTTTTTTTTTCAACAAAATTTAAAAAAGGCCAGTTGATTCGTGATTGAAGGTTCAAATTTAGGTTAAAAACCAGGCACATACTTCAGTGGAAGAGCCTTGACAGGTGAAATAATACAACTATTTGACAAACGGGAAAAAAGCAGCAGGCCTGTAAGCCGGATTCTGTTTCCCAGGTTGGGATTCTACCATTTATCCAGGCCCAGGATCACTCCGGGGCTCTAACGACCTACCCCCCGACTCGGACGAGCAGTCCTCAATCGCCGGTATGCATGGTCTTTCAACCCATCAGGCGTACAGCTCCGACCGTCACCGGCCTGACTGGTGGGCTCTTACCCCACCTTTTCACCCTTATCCCAACGAATCGGGACGGTTATTTTCTGTTACGCTACTGTGCCTCACGACACCTTCCCGTTAGGAAGGATGGTGCTCTGCGTTGCCCGGACTTTCCTCTCCTACGTTTTCACGAAGCAGCGGTAGAACAGCCTGCTGCAAGTGCAAAAGTAGTGAATTATTACTTCTTATTCTGCCGGATTAATACCCGCGTAGCTCCAAACCCATATTCCCGAAATGAAGCATCCTGATAGTGACAGAAGGTGTAATCTTCCTCCACAACCTTCCGTAACTCCGACTTGAGCGTTCCATTTCCCACTCCATGGATAAATATGATCTCACTCTCATTATCAATAATAGCAGCATCGAGCTCCTCCCTGAACTTAGCCATCTGGATGGATAAAATTTGACTATTCGATAAGCCTACCACACTATCCATTAGTTTGTTAATGTGTAAATCAATCTCAATCGGAAGTCGGTTGGATGTTTCCTGCTTAACCCGTGGCTTTTGTTTAGACTCTTTATCAATCAAGACCTTAGCGATGTCTTGCTGAGTCAACTGTTCAATCTTTTCAGCCAATTCTGCGCGATCATCAGACGAATCATCAAGGCGAAAGAGTTGTGCCGGTTCATCCAGCAGATCATTGGTTCGATACGATCCTGGGGATGCGAATTTTTTCGCCTGAAAAAGCAAATGGAAGTCCACAGGTTTCATTGGGTTACCATTCTTTTCGGGTATTAAAATCCCCTGAATGGTAAATCCTTTGATCTCGGATAAACGTTCAAGAGGATAGGTATCCAGCATCAGAAGCAAACCTGATTCCACAACATCTTCGACGACTACTTTCGCTTCATTTTCATATCGCTCAAAAACTACGGCACGAAATGAGGCCCCTAGGTCATTAAGTAACTGCAGCTGGATTCCACTGAATTCTCCGGCTGAATCCACCATTTGAGTCACCGCCAGAAAAACGCCTGTACCTTTAGTGTTCTGTCCCTTGGCAGGTTCGGCGTCCACCGGAATGGAAGTCATGGAAGGTTTATCGGGGACTTGGATATTGACGAATCCTGATCTTTCGGGCTTTTCTTCGGGTATGTAAACCAATCGACTCGCCGGCACCGGCATATCCCAACCATCAGTTGTTCGGATCTCAACCATGCCACTTTTAAGGACCCTGACAACCCTGCCCTCGCCTACATCATCAATAAATCGAACGAGATCACCGGGGTTTAGTGTATAAGCCATGACAGATAATTTGGACAAAGTTACCTAATTTCGCTGCCGATCGAAAAAACGTTTGATACTACCCAGCATCCATATCGACCAATATTTTTATGACCTTCCAGAGGAAAGAATTGCCAAATTTCCACTGGCAAATCGTGACGAGAGTCAGTTATTGCTTTACAATAAGCATGGCATTTCTCACACACGATTTTCCGAAATCGATCAGTGCATCCCCCCCTCCTCATTGATGGTCTGGAATGATACCCGGGTTATCCAGGCAAGGCTATCCTTTCATAAAGCCAGCGGGGCACAGATTGAAGTTTTTCTTCTTGAACCAGCTGCTCCTGCCGATTACTCCTTGATTTTCAATACACAAGGATCATGCTCTTGGTATTGCCTGGTGGGGAATAAGAAACGTTGGCGCGACCAGTCGATTCTTACCACCAGCCAGACTATCAAGGGCAAGACCATTGAATTCCATGCTGAGCTGGAACAAGACAACGGGAAAGAGAGCCGAATTAAATTGAGCTGGAACCCAACTAATCTATCGTTTCATGAAATTATGGACCTTTTTGGTCATACACCCCTCCCCCCTTACCTAAAACGTGAAGCTCTCCCGGATGACAAGGACAGATACCAAACAGTTTATGCCTTAGCTGAGGGGTCGGTAGCAGCACCTACTGCAGGTTTGCATTTTACCCCAACAGTAATCGATAAATTAACCCACAAAGGAATTCAGATTGAATCAGTAACCCTGCACGTGGGAGCCGGTACGTTTGTTCCGGTTAAGGAGTCTGATGTTCGGAACCACAACATGCACCAGGAGGTGGTAAGTATTAATAAAACCCTGATTTTTAAACTATTTGAGCAATTCAAAGATCCTCTCATTGCGGTTGGAACCACCACCCTGCGTTCGCTAGAGAGTCTTTTCTGGATGGGTTGTGCACTTCTGAATCGACCGGATATGTCGGAAGACGAACTTCACGTTGAACAGTGGGCCCCCTACCAAGGTACCGCCATCCCAAGCAGGGAGGATGCTCTTAACGCAATACTCAAGTACCTGAGCGACAGGAGACTCACAAGCATCCGTTTTACCACTCGGCTGATCATTGTACCAGGATACCGGTTTCGCATGGTCAAGAGTCTGATTACCAACTTCCATCAACCTGGGAGCACGCTACTTCTTTTAGTGGCAGCCTTTTCCGGAAACCATTGGAAGGAAATTTATGATTATGCCATGCTGCATGGCTTTCGTTTCCTGAGCTACGGAGACAGTTCATTACTTGAATTATCAGAGTGAATAGCAGTAATTATTATCCCGCCACCTACGATCTCAAACGGTGGCTGCCCGGCACCAGAAAGGAGGTAGCCTTGTTAGGGTGGGATCAGCCCGACATCATTCTCTTTTCGGGAGATGCGTATATAGATCACCCCTCCTTTGGTGCTTCCGTGATCGGGCGGGTACTTGAAGATGCCGGATATAAAGTTGCCCTGGTTGCTCAACCCAATTGGCAAGATGATTTACGAGATTTTACCAAGCTGGGGGTTCCCCGGCTCTTTTTTGGGATCACTGCCGGGAACATGGATTCAATGGTTAACCACTATACGGCTAACCGGCGACTTCGTTCCAATGATGCCTACTCCATCGGCGGGAAAAGCGGGTTTCGACCGGATCGTGCAGCTACGGTATATGCCAGCATCCTGCGGAGGCTGTTTCCCGAGCAACTCATCATCTCCGGAGGAATTGAAGTCTCACTCAGAAGATTAGCCCACTACGATTATTGGGATGACAAGATCATGCCCAGCTTGCTGGAATCAACCAACTTGGATTACCTTTTTTATGGCAATGCAGAACGTTCCATCGTTGAGTTTGCCAAAAAAATAGATGAACAGGTGTCGGTTGACGAGATACGGAGGATGCCTCAGATTGCCTATCGGATTAGCCCAAAGGACTCATTGCCAATGTTTCCGGATAGAAAAACTATCAACCTATATTCCTATGAAGAGGTCGTCCGTGATGGGTCCAAACACGCACAAAACTTCAGGCGCATTGAGGAAGAGTCCAATGTTCTGCTCGCAGATCGACTGATTCAGCAACATGGCGACTCTCTTGTCGTGGTTAACCCCCCTGACCTGCCAGCTTCAACAGAAGAACTCGACCATTGGCATGATCTTCCCTATACTCGTCTTCCTCACCCACGATATTGGAAAAAGCCTTTGATCCCCGCTTTTGAAATGATCCGCTTTTCGGTCAATATTCATAGAGGATGCTTTGGTGGATGTGCTTTTTGCACCATTTCTGCCCATCAGGGCAAACACATCAGTAGTCGAAGTGAGGAATCTATCCTAAAAGAGGTATCTCAAACCATCCAAATGCCTGGTTTCAAAGGATATCTGTCAGATTTGGGTGGTCCATCAGCCAACATGTACCGAATGGAACCTTACGATCGGAAGAAGTGTCTCAAGTGCCGACGGCCATCCTGTGTCTATCCCACCTTGTGCCGGAACATTAATGTAAGTCACCAACCCCTGTTGAACCTATACAGAAAAGTCAGAGAAATCCCCGGTATCAAAAAAGCTTTTATCGGATCGGGAATTCGATATGATCTTTTTCAGAATGAAAGAGCTAGGAATGATCGCTCCTTGCGGGAATATCCGGAGGAGCTGATCCGATATCATGTCTCAGGCCGACTCAAAGTGGCTCCTGAACACACTGAAGATCATGTACTTACTAACATGCGAAAACCAACCTTTGATCAATACATTCAGTTTAGCCGAAATTTCAAAGCAGTCAATAAAAGGTATGGAATGAACCAGGAGTTGATTCCCTATTTCATTTCGAGTCATCCGGGCTGTCAGTTGGCCGATATGGCAGAACTTGCGATCAAAACCAGGGAATCGGAGCTTCAGTTGGAGCAAGTTCAGGATTTTACACCGACTCCCATGACCCTAGCCACCACAATGTATTGCACCGGTTTGGATCCATACACCCTCAAGCCAGTTAATGTCGCCAGAAGCAGAGAAGAAAAACTGGATCAGAGGCGATTATTCTTCTGGAACAAACCGGAAGAGAAACAGCAGATCATGATCGTCCTTAAAAAATCGGGGCGCACCGATCTGATTCCAAGACTTTTCCCTGGCAAACAGTTAAAACATGTTAAAACGAAGAATAAAAAACGAAGCAATCGATAAATTCGCAAAAACGAAACTCCATGAAAAAGCTTTCCACTTTCAGTATCCTCGCAGCAATTGCTTTACTGATCGGCTCATTCTCTTCCTGCAAGCAAGAATCCATTGAAGAGAAAGCCGCCCGCATCCACGACCAGGTTTACACGGTTGATTCTCATAATGATACGCCCATGCGATTTTCCGATAGCACGTATAATATGTCGGAAAGGCATGATTCACGCAAAGGCGGTGGTAAAGTGGATTTCGCCAGGATGAAAGAGGGAGGCCTTGACGGAGCCTTCTTTGCTGTTTTTGTTGGTCAAGGGCCTTTGACCGAGGAGGGAAGGGCCAGTGTTTACCAACGGACTATGCGGATATTCAGGAGCGTAGAACGTACGATTGAAGAGAATTCTGCGGTTTGTGGATTAGCCTTAAGTCCCGAGGATGGCTATCGTCTTGAAAAAGAAGGAAAACGCGCGGTGTTTATCGGTATTGAAAATGGATATCCGATCGGAACCGATATCCGTCGAGTTGAAGAATTTTATAACCTCGGAGCGAGATATATCACACTCTCCCATAGCCGAAATAATGATATTTGTGACTCATCGACAGACAAAGCTGGCCCGTTACATAATGGATTGAGCGATTTTGGACGGGACGTAGTAAAAGAGATTAATCGCCTGGGGATTATGGTGGATGTTTCCCATATCTCTGACAAATCTTTTTATGATGTGATTGAAACCAGCCAGGTACCAGTCATTGCCTCACATAGCTGTGCCAGAGCACTTTGCGATAATCCCAGAAATTTAGATGATGAGATGCTCCGTACCTTAGCCGATAATGGTGGGGTTATCCAGATGTGTATTCTCTCGGCATACCTCAAAAACCCGGAACCAAACCCGGAGCGTCAGGCTGCTGAAGCCCTTTTCAACGAGAAGTATAACAACTGGGAGGGACTGACGGATGAAGAGCTGAAGCAAGCCCGCAGAGAGTATTCTCTATTAAGGAGGCAGTTTCCGGATAAACTGGCCACTGTTAGTGATATGGTTGACCACATCGATCATGTTGTAGAAGTAGCTGGGATAGATCATATTGGCGTTGGTACAGACTTTGACGGTGGAGGTGACTTGCAGGATTGTTTCGATGTAAGCGAGATGGGTAATATCACCCTCGAGTTAGTGAAACGTGGATACAGTCAAAAGGAAATCAAAAAAATCTGGGGAGGGAATCTCTTCCGGGTGATGCAAGAAGTTCAGGACTTCGCCGCCAAACAAGCACAGGCAGGAAACTAGGCATTTCGTTCAAACAGTCTGCCCTGCCAGGTGTTTCGCCTGAGCATCTCCCTTTCAATCCGGGCAACCAGTTCGAAATTTTTCAGCCCCCAGCGGGGCCCGATAATCTTGTCGGGTGGAGAAACATTCACAAATCGTTCCATGACGACTGTCGGGTTAACAATTTCTAAAAACCTGATTAACAGATCAATATACTCGTCCACAGAAAAGAACCGAAAATCATCCGGATGATATCTTAGATCCTTCTCCATGGCTGTACCCTTGATAATCTGCAGCTGGTGGATTTTTAGCAAGTTTATCGGTAATTGGCTAATCAGGCGGGCCCCAGAAAGGATATCGTCGTTCGACTCACCGGGTAAGCCAAAAATCAGGTGAGCTCCAACGAGAAAACCTTTATCCTTGCACTGCCAGATCGTCTGACTGGATTCTTCGAAGGTATGGCCCCGATTGATTCGCTCCAGCGTTCGATTATAGACACTTTCAATACCAAATTCGACCGTTACATAATAGGTTTTTGAGAGATCATGAAAATAGGAGATCAGCTCTGGCGTGATGCAATCGGGACGTGTTCCTACAACTAACCCGATAATTCGGGGATGGTTAAGAGCCTCTTCGTACAGGCTCACTAGACGATTAAAATCTGCGTAAGTATTTGTATATGACTGAAAATAAGCAAAATAATCCTGTCCAGGATATTTGTGTTCAAAAAAGGTGACACCCCGATTCAGCTGTTCGGTTATTGACAAACGGGGTGAACAGTAAGGAGGATTAAAGGTATTGTTGTCACAAAAAGTACATCCGCCAGTGCCCTTAGTCCCGTCGCGATTGGGGCAGGTAAAGCCAGCATCGACGGAAAGCTTTTGCACCCGGTGTCCAAAGATATCGGTCAGGAAACCAGGAAAATCATTAAATGGTCGGTCCCGGTTCCATGGATAAACTGTTTCACTCTTTTCCGGCATCCTGTTCATGGATGATCAGGGTAGCAGTAGCAGGATTGAGTGCTATCGGGATGTTGTTGATGGTTGCAGTCCTGATTAACGTTTGGATATCATGTTCATGACCATGAGGCGATTGCAGATCAACAAAGAAGATCAGTTTTTCCACCTCATTTTGAAGAATTTTTGCAGCAAGAAGGATATCGCCACCGTTTGGCCCATGTCCAAAAGGCTCCACTTCGATTTCCAGCACAGAGGTAAGCAAGCGGGCGGTGTTTGATGTTCCAATCAGGCGATGGCGGCTGAGTTCCTCCCGGTTAGCTTTGGCCCATTCCAGTAGGGTGTTTTTCTTTTCATTATGAGCAACGATCGCGATAGCTTTTTTCTTCATTTTGTTTGTCATGTGTATGGGATTTATTGGTCCTTTTTGAATCCGAAAGCTTTCATCATTTTCTCAAAAATATCCGTGTTCTCCTGGATTCCACCAAAAAGGGCAGCTTGCGGTCCGTAGGAGAATACGGGCACCATGACACCGCTATGATCCCCGGTCGAGAACGATCCCTTTAGCTCTCCAGTCTCAAAATCTCCATCGAGGAGTGACAATCCACCGGTTTCATGATCAGCTGTTACGATGACAAGAGTTTGTCCATCTTTTTCGGCAAAATCGAGGGCTGCGCCGACAGCACGATCGAAATCGATCATCTCTTCGGCAATTTGCTGTGCATTATTATCGTGTCCGGCCCAATCAATTTGGGATCCCTCGACCATCAGAAAGAATCCGTCCGAATCAGCCGACAGGAGTCTGATGGCTTCGATCACCGATTCGGTGAGTAGGTCGCCACGGCCTTCCGACCATTTTGGTGGGTGTACCGGGTAGAGGAGTCCGGCGACTGGGCCCGACTTGATTTCCTTTATTTCATCGATGGTTTGAGCGATCCGATAACCCTTTTTCCGTAACTGTTCAATCAAGTCAACGCCATCTTTTCGTTTCCCAAAATGGTCATATCCACCACCGATAAAAACCTCGATATCGGTTTTAAGAAAATCAGCAGCAATTAGCTCATAATCACTACGTTTTGCCTGGTGTGCAATAAAACTTGCTGGGGTAGCATGAGTCATGGCGCAGGTGGTAGCCATTCCGGTAGCTTTTCCGTTTTCTTCAGCCCATTCCAAGATAGTTTTAACTGGTTGACCTTGTGGGTCCACTGCGATGGAGCCGTTTTTGGTTTTATGGCCGGTAGCCAGTGCGGTTCCACCGGCTCCTGAATCCGTCACATATTCAGTTGAGTAGGTCTTTGAAAATCCGGCAATTCGGAAACGTTCCAAGTTAAGTGTTCCTCCATTGGCAGTCATTCCGGCATATACCTGGGAAGTTCCCATACCATCTCCAATCAGGAGAATAATGTTTTTTGCTGGTTTTTCTTTCCCGGCAGCAAGTGCTTGGGTATTCAAGCCGGATATTTGATGCAGGAGAAGAATTGCAATTGACAGAGTTAGAATTCTTTTGATAGACATGAATTTGATTTTTTATTTGTAACAAGTTATCAATCTTTTTTGTTTTCAGCTTGGGCATTATCCTGGTTTGTTGGAGGTTTTCGTTTACCTTCTACCTCATATTGATCCCACGGAAGATGATTTGCCTCCTCATCCTCTCCGGCGGTATCCTGATCCGGATAGCTTTGCCAGAACAGTCGGGTTCCCTGTGGCCCTTGTGAGCGATAAATCCAGGAGAGGGCCAGCCCCACGAGAAGGCCAGCCAGGTGACCCTCCCAAGACAGACGATCTTCCAGCGGGAAGATACCCCAAATCATTGAGCCATATTGAAAAACCACAAGAAAAGAGATAGCAATCAATCCGGCGTGCTTTCGTAATATCCCACTCAGAAACAGAAATCCACCAAAAGTGTAGATCAGGCCGCTGGCACCGATATGGTATGAAGGGCGTGCAAAGAGCCACACAAGAATTCCAGATACCAGCCAACTGATGACCCAGACTCGACCCGCCACTGAACGGTAAAAATAGAACAAGAGGGTACCCAGAACCAAGATTGGGAAGCTGTTGGCCACTATATGACGTAAGCTGCCATGGATAATTGGAGCAAAGAGAATTCCCTGCAATCCCAACCATTTTCGTGGGAAGAGGCCATGGTAGAATAGTTCAAGATCAAGCGAAATATCAACCCAAAAAACCAACCAGATGAGCAGAAGGAAAAGACCTGGAAAAAACGTACTGATTATCAGTCGTTTTAGGGTCGAATCCATTGTTTTACCCGATCCAGATGTGTTTAAATCATTCATCCTGGTTTTAGCTGAATAAATAGTCTCTCATCTTCTGATCTATCAATTTAACAAAACGTTCAATATCATCCTCCGTTGTATCCCAGGAGGTCATCCAGCGCACTTCGGAGCGGGGTTCATCCCATATATAGAAGAAGAACTCATCCTGTAGTGGTTTAATGAGGGCAGATGGGATAGCGGCAAAGACGCCGTTTGCCTGAACAGGATAGACAATCTCAATTTCAGGAATTTGGGATACTTTCTCAGCCAGGAGTTGTGCCATTTTGTTGGCGTGTTCGGCATTACGCTTCCATAAATCATTGGTTAAGAGTGCTTCAAACTGAACTGCGATGTATCGCATTTTAGAAGCCAGTTGCATAGATTGTTTGCGGATGTATTTCACCGCATCGTTACACTCATGAAAGAAGAGGACCAGTTCGCCATACATAGCTCCGTTTTTTGTCCCGCCGAAAGAGAGGACATCCACACCGGCATCCCGAGTTATTTCACGTAGGCTGAGACCGAGGGATGCTGCGGCATTGGCAATCCGAGCACCATCCATGTGCAGGAGCATATTGTTAGCGTGCACATAATGAGCTATTCTGCTGATCTCATCAGGCGTATAGATGGTTCCCAACTCGGTTGCCTGGGTGATGCTAACGACTCTCGGCTGTGAATGATGCTCAAAATCAATACCTTTTAAATGAGGCTTAATCGCCTCGATGGTCAGTTTTCCATCCGGTGTATGAACCGGAATAACCTTACTACCTGTGATAAACTCAGGAGCTCCGCATTCGTCTTCATGAATATGGGCCGTATCCGAACAGATAACCGACTCATAAGATTGCATCATGCTTCTCAAGCTCAATACATTAGCAGCAGTTCCATTGAATACAAAGAACGGATAGGTATTCTTTCCAAAAACTTCAATAATTTTTTCGGCAGTTCTTTTGGTATAGGGATCGGCCCCATATCCAACGACATGATTTTGATTACAGGCCTCGATAGCCTTCATGATTTCGGGGTGTACACCCGCATTGTTATCACTTGCAAATCCTCTGAGATTCATCATACCTGGTAACTTTAATCAGCGAATTTAAGCTTTTTCAGGCTTTCTATACGATTGAAATGCCTATCTTCATTGAATCTTAACATTGTTCAATATTTTAAACGATTCAAAGTAATGATACCCAATGACCACTATCCGATGCGCAGGGCTTCGTTGAAGAAACAACTGAAGCACGGGCTTCTTTTATTTTTGGGCAACGAAGAAAGCCCGATGAATTATGCCGACAACACTTATCATTTCAGACAGGACAGCACATTTCTATATTTCTTCGGGATGGATTATCCGGGGCTAGCAGCACTCATTGATCTTGATGAAGAACGCGAAATTATTTTCGGCAATGATCTTACTGTTGAGGATATTGTATGGATGGGTACGCAACCTACCTTGTTAAGTCGAGCTGAACAATATGGAATCCAAGAAGTCAGGCCTTACGCTGACCTAGCTGATTACCTGAACAAAGCAAAAAAAATGGATCGGGTAATCCATTATCTACCACCCTATCGGCCCGAAAACAAGATCAAGTTATGGGACCTTTTGAACATTCTCCCGGCCGAAGCTTCCGATCAAGCCTCGGTGGAATTGGTCAAGGCTGTTGTCAACCTCCGGAATCACAAGTCGGACGAGGAAGTGATCGAGATTGAAAAAGCCGTTAACATATCGGTCGATATGCATATTAGGGCGATGCAAGCAGCACGGCCGGGAATTACCGAAGCTTATTTGGCAGCAGAGGTAACATCGGTGGCATTGGCTGCCGGCGGTCAGATCTCTTTTCCGGTGATCATGACGATCAACGGTCAGACGCTTCACAATCACTATCATGGCAATCTGCTCAAGCCAGGAGACATGGTTTTATCTGATTGTGGAGCCGAAACGGCCTTGCACTACTGTGGAGATCTTTCCAGTACTTTCCCTGTTAACAAGAGTTTTACAGCCAAACAGAAGGAGATTTACCAGATTACATTAGAGGCTCATCAGGCTGCCATGAATAGGCTTAACCCTGGCACTCCCTTCCGGGATGTTCACCTTAACGCTTGCCGCGCCATTATCAATGGGTTAAAGCAGATTGGTTTGATGAAAGGGGACACGGAGGAGGCCCTGGCCGCGGGTGCTCATGCGATGTTTTTCCCGTGCGGAACTGGTCATATGATGGGATTGGATGTCCATGATATGGAGGATCTTGGAGAGGTTTACGTGGGTTATGCTGGGGAGCCCAAGAGCAAACAGTTCGGGCTAAAGTCACTTCGTCTCGCGCGCCCCATGGAACCAGGTTTTGTGGCAACCATCGAACCGGGCATCTATTTTATTCCAGAACTGATCGATTTGTGGCAAAAAGAGAATAAAAACGCTGCTTTTATCAATTTTGACAAAGTCAATACGTACCGCGACTTCGGCGGAATCAGGAATGAGGAGGATATTTTAATTACCGCAGATGGTTACAGGGTTTTGGGTAAGCGGAAGCCGAAAACAATTGATGAGGTAGAATCTTTACGATAATTTCAGATGCTAAACAAACCAGAACGGTGGACTCCTCCAGAGGATTGGCTTCGGGTCCGCACGATAGATTTACACACGGCTGGAGAGCCTTTAAGAGTGATAACCAGTGGGTTGCCAGAGATTCCCGGCGACACAATTTTGGACAAGAGACGATATTTCAAGGAACATTATGATGCTATCCGAACGGGGCTCATGTGGGAACCCAGGGGGCATGCGGATATGTATGGGGCGCTGATCACTCCTCCGGTTACGGATGATGGTCATTTTGGAACCTTCTTTCTCCACAATGAAGGATACAGTACCATGTGTGGTCATGCGATGATCGCGTTAGCAACTCTTACATTGGATACGGGCATGGTTGATCCTAAAGCTGCAACAGAAGGAATACTGATTGATGCTCCTCCGGGTCGGGTCACTGCTTTCGGGCAGATTAAAGATAACCGGACAGTCAAGGCATGGTTCAGGAATGTGCCGTCTTTTGTTCTTTACTCCGATCAGGAGGTCATGGTGCCGGGAATCGGCAAGATCCGTTTTGATGTTGCCTATGGCGGTGCTTTCTATGCATTTGTTGATGCGGATGAGGTCGGATTGCGACTGGAACCGGATGATCTGGACCGCCTCATCAGTTATGGAAAGAGAATCAAGCAAGCAGTAGCGACGGCTTTCCCCATAGTACACCCGTTTGAGGAGGATCTCAGTTTCCTTTACGGTACGATATTCACCGGCAAGCCGTTTGACCCGAGCCATCATTCAAGGAATGTCTGCATTTTTGCTGATGGCGAGGTAGATCGTTCGCCGACCGGGTCGGGAGTATCTGCCCGGGCAGCGATTCACTACCTTCGTAAGGATCTTGATCCTGGGTATCCGATCATCATCGAAAGCATTTTGGGGACTTTGATGGAGGTAGAGATTATGGAGGTAACCCAATTTGGCAACTACACAGCTGTTATTCCGCAGGTTAGCGGATCAGCTCATTTTACTGGTCGGAGTGAATTCTTTTTTGACCCCCAGGATTCTCTTCGCAAAGGATTCATAATGAGATAATTACCAAATTTTTGCAAAAATAAAATCCCTGTCCCGGGAACCCAACTATGGAGTTCGGGGACAGGGAAATGTTTTGATTATGGGGTAGAGATCGGGAAAACCCGATTTCTAAGGTGTGATCTCACCACTAGCGGAATCCGCCTCCACCGCCACCACCTTGGCGATTCTGTCTCATTTCGGTTTGTCGTTTCTGGTAATCTTGGAATTTCTTAAGCTGATCAGGCTTCAGGAGTTTTTCAATTTTCTTGTCCCGGTCAGCATTGATTTCCTGCATTTTGGTTCTCATCCCAGTACGGTCCTGACCGGCGCTTTCACGAGCTTTCGTCATCTTTTCATCAGCCTCTTTGTAGATCTGATCAAACTTAGCATCCTGATCTTTAGTTAGTTTCAGCTCTTTCTTCAGATCGTTCATCATCTGTTGACGCCGCTGCTGCAGACTCTGCATATTCGGAGGCCCTTGGCGATCCTGTCCGTTGACCGACACCAGCATAGCCATGCCGATCAGTACACTCAATAACATCAATCGTTTCATAAAAAATGATTTATAGTTTTTAGGTTAGACGACTGGAGATTACTGTAGTTTAACCTCTCAATAAAAAAAACCGGGTCTCCCCGGCTTTTGTAATTATCTGTAATCCTGTAGTTTATTCATCAACCTCTTCCTTGCGAAGAATATTTTACTCTTCACGGACCCCAGAGGCTGACTTAAATATTCAGCGATCTCTTTGTACTTATATCCTTTAGTATGCATTTCGAATGGGATTCGGTAATCTTCAGGCAGTTCACTGATTGCCTTGCGGATCTCTTTTTCACTATGATTGGATTCAGGAGTATGGAAAACATTGCCTGTTCCCAGATTCAGGAAGTACTGGTTATCGGTATTGTCAATCATGGTGTTTGACCTGACGTTCCGCCTGTAGTTATTGATAAAGGTGTTCTTCATGATAGTGAAGACCCATGCTTTGAGATTTTTGTCTCCCTGAAACTTGTCTCGGTTTGTTAAAGCTTTGTACAGGGTCTCCTGCAACAGATCTTTGGCATCTTCCGAATCGGCGGTCAAACTCTTAGCAAAGAAACCAAGCTTAGGCTGCATGCTCATCAGTTGGTGGTTGAATTCTATTGCGGTCATATCTTTTCGATTTTGTTAAGTTTATTTTTCATTTTACTTGAACAAAGATACCAACCCGTTAATTAACCACCAAATCTTGTTCACCTATTTTTATTGGATTTTGAAACAAAATATATACCATTCTAAATAGCAAACGACATTACCCCCTGTTAATCAGACCATTACCTTGATTTATATAAATTTCATCTAAATAAGGATACTCCTCTCTTGGGATGAACAATCAGCAGAAAGAGGTTGAACAAAAGGGTTAGGAAAACCGAGGGGATTCTGATGGGAGCAGTGAATCAGAGAGAGATTGCACCGGGACAATTCTTAATCTGCCGTTTGTAGTCAGGGATTCGATGATAGGATCTGTCAAAAGCAACATGAGCTGTTGATTGGGGAAAGTATGTAGGAGGTTATCCACATACTGTGTCAGCTCTTTGTGGCTAAACCCATCATCAGCATGAACAACCAGAGTGTCAATATCATGCATCTTTTTTACGGTTCGCAGATGGTCGATTGGGATAGAGGGTCCCAAATAGACTACGTGGTGGCCATGTTTACGGAGGAGGTAGTTGGCAAATAAGAGGGTTATTTCGTCATACTGTCCATTGGGTAGGAAGAGGAGGTAGTTGCGTGGTCTTGGGTTGTTTTGACCGCTCAATCCATCGATAGCTACGACCAGCTTATGTCGAATCATGTTTTTAACAAAGCGCTCTTGGCAGGCGCTCATCTTGTTAATTTGCCAGAGCAGCCGAGTTTTTTCGAGAACAGGAAAAACAAAGTGATGGAAAGCACTCTCGAAGCCTGATTTTAGAATTGAGGCATTGAGTAGGCGTTCCAGGGCGTCTTCGTCAAGGTTGTTAACAGCTTGAATCATTTCCGGCAACCAAGCTTCCTGGCCGTCCTGATGTTCTGAAAGCTTCGCTATTTCGCTCCCTCTCTGTTCTTCGGTCATCTCAGCGATATGGGAAATTTTATAGCCATGGCGATTTAGAAAAACAATATTTAGTAAACGTTGCAGATCTTTAACGGTATAGAAACGAATATTACTTTCGGTACGTTCAGGAGAAATGATTCCGTAACGTTTTTCCCACATCCGAATAGTTGGTGTTTTCACACCGGTCAATCTTTCAAGATCTGTAATGCTATATATATTCGATTTCATTCGATAGACAACCGATTGGTCAATACTGTTATTATAACAAACCTGAAGAAGTTTAGTTTAAAGCGGGTGACTATTCCTGTTCCGTGGTCATTACTCTGCTGCCTTTATTGACAATTGGCAGGAGGCCGAGGGCTATGGCGCCGACGACCACGACAAACAGGGTTGTTGCTCCGTAAAGCACAAATGTCAGGATCTGGCCATCTTGCCGGCTGACTCCATAAATCACCAAGGTTTCTAAGGCAAAAAAATGGTAGGTACCGATACCACCCTGAACTGGAAGAACCATCCCGACACTACCCATAACCAGAACGGCCAGAGAAACCATTGGTGAGAGTCCTGAGGTGGGCTCAAAAGCAATCACAATGAACCAGGTCATCAGAAAGTAGCAGGAATATATACCGACCGTCAGTAGAATGAACAGCCAGGGCTTTCTCAACTGCATCACGGTGCGAAGCCCTTCGATAAATTTGGCTCCAAAACCTTTAATCTTTTGAAAAATAGGCCATTTCGACAATCTTTCCCGACTCAGCCATAAGATCAGGATAATCAGCAAGACCAATCCAGCTGCGATACCGATGACAGCCAACCCTGGAATGTCAAGCTCTTTTCTTTCAAATCCGGATTGTTCGGGATAAAAAAATCCCGCCAACATATTCCAGTCGGCCAGCAATACTCCAATCATCACAAGGCCCAGGAAGATAACATCTGCTGCCCGTTCAACGACAACCGTTCCAAGCAGGGAACTAAATGGGATTTTCTCATATTTCTTCAGAATACCGCATCGGGTCACTTCCCCCAGGCGAGGTAAGGCATAGTTAGCCAGATACATGACCAGAATTGCGAGGAAAGTATTCAATAGTCCCGGCTTGGCTCCTATTGGCTCGATCAGCATTCTCCAGCGCATTGCTCGAAACAGGTGACTCAGCATGACCACAAAGAAGGTGATGATTACCCATCCTGGATTAAACTGAGCAAGACCTTCAATGATTTGGGTAGGATTTTGGTCACGATAGACCCAAAGAAACAGGAGGATACCTGCTCCAAAGAAGAAGAGGTATTTTAGAATATTAAGCAATACTTTTTTGGTCTGGGTACGTTTCATAGGGAATTAAAATTTTTCGTCGTAACGAGTCCACAATAGGTCGCCAAGTTTCCAAGCTCTTTTGACCACTTCGGTGCCCCAATTAACTGTAAATTGGGTGAGAAGCTGTTTTCTTTCTTTGATAGATGGCACCAACACTGCGGCTTCCTCAATCTCCCGGGTCCGCTCGAAAATTTCTTTTTGCAGAGGCAGAAATTCAGCATCTACATCCTTACGCATATCGCCCCATCGCTGAGCGGCAAGGGTACTTAATCGATTGAAGGCCCACCAGGCTGATTCTGTGGAATATCCGGTTACTCTACCATCAACTTTGTATGTTTGAGGCAGATCAGTTACTCCGGCAAAAATGGGGATATACACGGAGGTAGCCACATTATCCAGAGCCATCCAGGTCACCCCGCCAACTTCGTCAGGTAGCCAATCGCGGCACTGAATAATGGTAGCGTACATGGTGTACCACCGTGCAATGGTTCGCTCACCCAGCCAGCCCCAGCCTCCGTTGATTTTGAACACTTTGTTCATATCATACGGCATAAATGGATTTGCCATGGGAGAAATGATTGTCTTCCCATCCTCATCCGTCACGGTGATATCCTTAACAAAATTAAAATCGGTTCCCTCATAATAGTCTTTAAAGATCGTAATCAAGTGATCGAGCGTAACAGGCTGATCGGGTTTAACCGAAAACGGGTAGTTTTCCGCGTTTGGGTCCAGTTTAAGGGAAGGAGCAACCAGATCGAACACCCGCCACTCTCTTCGTCGGGCTGCTATGCTGGTCCTGCTCTCGGGAGCGTACGCATAGCAAAAACGGAAGGTTTCGCCTTCATTCCACCAACCATGCTCCCTTGCAACACGATAAATATTATCCGATGCCCTGAAATATTCAGGATTATTCAGATCAATCTCTTTAATGGTACTGGCATTGGCATTGACCGACAGGTGATCATCAGGAACCCGTTGGGCAACCCACACTGCCCCTTTTTTCCCTTTACCCGGGCCAACGATTTCCAAATGCCAAACTTCATGCTTATCAGCAATGGTAAGGCACTCACCGGCATCGATCCAGCCATACTCTTCTAGGATAAACTCGGTCAAATCAAGAGCTTCCCTGACGGTTTTACAGCGTTCCATCATTAGTCTGATCAAATCCTGACAGTCGATGAAACCTACGTCCGATCTAAGCTCAGGCCGGCCACCAAAGGTCGACTCGCCCACTCCCAACTGATATTCATTCATGCAGGGATAGGCCGAGTTGATATAGCCATAGGTATTGGTAACCTGAGGGATTTCGCCCGTTTTGGGATAGGCGTAGGTTGGCATGGCTTTCGAATCGTCATTAACCCTTCTGTACATTGTTGTAAATGTGCCCTTTGTGTGAGTCATTGGGGGTACGATATCAATGGCAGAACTAGTCCTGTGACTATCATCGGTATGAGAAGTGATCACCGATCCATCTATTGTCGCCATCTTTCCAACGGTGATACTGGTACATCCATCGGGAACTTCACCTACCCAATCAGCTTTTGAAAACTCTTGGGCATTTAAAGCGATCGTCCATAACAGAGCGATAACCAAGAGATTAAGAAATTTATTCATACGGCTGTTATTAATTCCACCAAAACTATAAAAAAACCGCTAATCTACCTTGACCGGATGACGATGCATACTCCAAAGAAGAATCCAAACTGATGTTAATAATGCAATCATAGCAAAAACCAGAGTCCAGGTTAAACCGAGAAGCTGATACAGCAAAACACCTAGAATTGGGCCATAAAGCCCTCGTATCCCAGTCATTGTTAAATGAATAGACTGATAATCAGCAGCTTCTTCCGGTTTACTGAAGTAGGCTGAGCCAATATACCACAACAGAGCCATAGTAGCAGCAAAAACTGCATGTGATAGGAATGCTGGAATTAGCATATAGTAAAGTTGGATCCCAAAAATGGTAATGTGTCCCGGTAAATACTGGGTTAACATCAGGAAAAACAGATAGAAGAAAAGGGATAGGAAAGTATACACGCCAAATTTCCTGGGGTCGATTTTTCCAATGAGTTTTCCAAACAGCGGAAGCAAGACAATGGCTATCAGATTATAGGAATTCTTATAAAAAGCAACGGACGAGTAGCTCAGATTCAATACTTTATCAAAGAAAATGGTAATCACGGCAATAGTGGTCATCCAGGCAAAACCATAGAGCGCAAACCCGGTCTCAAAGTCACGATAAGGTTTATTCGTTCTGAAAATCCGCATCATATTCAAGATGGAGCTAGTTACCGACTTCCAAAACCCTCTCTTTTCAAGTTCAACGGGCATTGGGGTGTGCGGAATTCGGCTCAGGATATAAATCGAGATAATTCCTAACAGAGCAAGCACCGGATAAACATAGACAAAAACATAGGGATCAGCGTCGAGCCATATGCCAAAAAGAAAAGTGGCCAGCAGCATCGCTGCTTTGTTAAGACTGGTGGCATAACTGTACAAGGATCCAAACACGTGGTGCCGATAGTTATTCTTCAGAAACAGATTGATTACCGGATAAATAATCGGATTAGCCAGATAAAACAGCAGAAAAATTCCAAGAAAAGCCAGATTATAGAGTTGATTATCACCAAAAGCTTCGACTGATCGCGGGAAGAACAGAAGGAAAAACAAGGGTACGCGGGTAATCCAGGCAACTGTTCGGATCAATCTGGCTTTATCGCTCGAACGTCTGATCCATTCATTTAGAATAACGGAGAACAGTAAAAGAATGACGGAGAATTGGAAAAGAAGTCCGATCTGGAAATCTGTACCTTTCAGACTCTTAATTAATACGTATTCATTAAGTGCCAATACACCAAGGATAACCCCTTCGATAAAGGAATAGAGCAGGTGCAATCCAAAAGCTCTTCGCTCCCCTGGCAGCAGACTTTTTAGTATCTCCCTCAACGATCTCAGTTCAACCAGTTCGTAATCTCCTCATCCAGAGGACTAACTTTTGGAGGAATTGATTTAACCAGATTACCATCTTCATCGATCAGGAACTTCTGAAAATTCCATTGTATAGGTGCGTCCAGTACTCCGTTCAGCTCCTTAGTAGTCAGCCACTTATAAATTGGAGCGATATCTTTCCCTTTGACCGATACTTTTGACATCATTGGAAAGGTAACTCCGTAATTTTCGGAGCAGAAAGATAAGATCTCCTCGTTGGTGCCAGGCTCCTGACGCAGAAAGTTGTTAGCCGGAAAGCCGATAATGACCATTTTGTCTCCGCCATACTGATCATACAGTTCCTGAAGCGCTTCATACTGAGGGGTCAAGCCACACTTAGAAGCCGTATTAACGACGATGACTTTCTTTCCTTTCAGTTGAGCAAAGGAGAAATCACTTCCGTCAATCGCTTTAACCGTAAAGTCGTAAAACCCACGCTGGTTCTCCTGACTCACTGCAGGAAGATTTAATAGTAGTGCTACCAGCACAATCGATATCCTGAACATAGATTTTAGATTTGCGTAAGTTTTTGCATTAGTTTTGCGTTAGTATTGCATTAGCTTATTCTTATTCCAAACGCTGCAAAGATAATTTTGTTTAAGATGAAGAAGCACAAAACTCTGCTGCTTGGAGCGGTCTTCATGATCATGGGAATCATGTCATCAAATCTATCCGCACAAACCAGTAGCGCCCTGGAGGGCCTATCTTTGAGACTGAATCCGGGAGTTGTTACTTTTTATGGAGAGATGAGCAATAGCAGTCTGAATCCCTTCGACAAATTCGGATACGGATCCAGCTTTGGCTTTAGTGGCACTTTGGCGAAGAGTTTTAGTCCGGCTTTTTCGATTCAGGCTCAACTGGTTACGACGACTATGTACAACTTGCAACAGGTACCCGGTGAGATCGACCAGAGTTATATGCTGGCCTCAGTGAATGACTACAACCTTTCGGCCCGCTTTGATCCGTTGCTGATTGGCAAAGGTTACGATCGGGAAATCTCTCCCTTTATTTCGGCAGGAGTCTCGTCAATAGGCTTTAGAAGCGTGCGTAAGAACTATGATACCAATAGTGTTCTGAATTCAGTTGGATATCAAGATGATGGAGTCACCAAAGATCGGCGCGAATATGCCATGGCGATACCAGTAAGTGTAGGAGTATCCTGGAGGTTATCGGATCATTTCAGCATTGAAGCAGAACACTCGTTGCACTTTACCAACACCGACTGGCTGGATTGTCTGACTCACGATGCCGGAAGGAATGATAATTATGCGATCACCTCGATTGGGTTAAAATACACCATCGAACCATCCCGGCCAAGAGTGACGAGAAGTGACAAACCAGTGGAGCCTCCTGTTACTAAAACGTTAGCCTCGGTTAAGGATACGACAACCAAAATGACAAGTCCTTATGTATTTATCGATGTCCAAATCCCTCCGCTTATCGATGCCAATGAACCGGTAGCAGTCACCGTCAGAATCAACAAGTCTAATTTTCAAGGATCTGGCCGACTCGTACAATCCTATCCATCAGGTTTTTACGCTTTCGAACCTGTCGGAGGAACGTCGGGTGAATTCAGCTTTGTAGACCAGACGGTTGAGATAATTTGGGAGCCGATGCCAGCTGATTCGGTCTTTCATTGCGACTATTACTTTAAGACAGCCGAAAACCTCACCGGGAATCAGCAGATATACGGGCGTTTTGAATACCGGGATGCAGAAGGACACAAAACTGTTCGCTTTAACAAACAGGTAGCGATTCGTGAAAAACCTGTTGTTCAGAAGGAAACAGCCCAGATTATCCCGGCCACTTTCAGTTCAGGCATCGAGTTTCGCATTCAGTGCGGTGCCTTCCGCGATCAGATTCCCACTGTAGAAAAGATCGCATCTCTTTACCGGATTACGGATATTGTGCAGGAGGAGAGGCACGAGGGTTGGTACAAATACACCGTTGGATCGTTCAAAACTTACGAGGAAGCCACCAAATATCGAAACGATTTTATCAGAAGAACCGGATTAAACACAGCTTTTATTGTAGCCTACCGGGATGGAGTCAGGCTTGCAAGCGTATCAGATGCATTAAAATAGGCTATTCTGATTAGTGATCAATCGCCTGTAAACCTTGAAGTTATTGAAGATTTCATCTGTAGCCGACCCTCCTCATTGATTATCCAGGTCACCTCGGATTCAGGAGAAAGAACTGAAGCTTCATAAGAAGTTGGGGTGATATTAATGGTGGGAACAACGGGATAGTTCCTTTCTGATAATCCAAGGTGATTAAGTTCGTTGGCAAATTTTCCCCTAATCCCAAAGTATTCTTTCTGAGCATAATAGATCTCTCTCAACATCCATTTTAGTTCAAAATCCCGATCCTTGATTAACTCCTCCTGACCGGTACTGGCTTCAAGACCGGAGAACTGTAGATAGCCCCACATTTCGGGCATATGCATATTGACAGCACCCTGAGGCGACCATACCCAGTTATCTTCGGGGAAGGGGTTACCGGTTTCAGGGTTGATCTCCTTACGGTAGTTCCCATCCGTAACAACTGTTCGCCATTCCACTCGTGAAAAGTTGATTCTCCACTGGTCGCCGGCTCTGGGCAATCTCCCTCCCGGAGCACACTCCTTGAGAATATCGAGTGGCAAGGCCAGCTCAAGACACCAGCCTTCATCGATATCAGTCGGGTCATTCAAGGTACCATTGAGAGATAC
The DNA here is from genome assembly GCA_012523435.1 of Bacteroidales bacterium. Lineage (GTDB taxonomy): Bacteria > Bacteroidota > Bacteroidia > Bacteroidales > UBA12481 > UBA12481. The sequence continues at coordinate 24,333 of JAAYIP010000318.1, forward strand.
CCCCACCAGCAATCCCGCAATATCCCAGGCATTCAGGGGTGGCCCGCCATCGCGATAGGGTTTAACTAAAAACAGATCCCAGGCTGTTCCCAGAGCGTTCACTTCCAGCTCATAATATTGATGGGTATCCCCGTCGGGATCAATAAACACCTCGAAATCATGATCATAAAAAATCACCGTATCTCTCATTTTTAGTGTTGCCCAAAGATGTGGTTCCTCCATTTGGGCTGCTATGTAGAGATATTGATCGTCCCAAAGCATTTTTATCCGGGTGGCAAATCTCGGTTTTGGCTTAATATCGCCTTCTATATCAACAAATTGCTCCGTCCAGGGGACTTCGCGCCACTCCTCATCTGACAGCATGCCATCCACATGAATTTCATCGGTTGCACGGTAACAGACGTATCCACGAGGATCAGGTTTTGGGAATAGTGCTGGAGAAAGCTGGTCTCGGTTACTAGTTGAACAGGCAGAAAACAGGATCAACACGACAATCAACAGATACCAGTGAATTCGAGCTGACTGCGAGACTATAATGGTGGTATTTTTCAGTTCCATTGGGGTGTTTGGATTAAATTTGTGAAGGTTAAAAATAGATCATTGCAGTGATCTTGGCAACAGGTTTGGAGGGGATTGTTAATTTTGCCTAATCATAAATCAAAGCAATAAATGGAGTTGACTTTATTAGTTCTGGCGGCTGGTATGGGTAGCCGCTACGGAAGTTTAAAACAAATGGACCGCCTGGGTCCCGGTGGAGAATCGATCATTGATTATTCTGTTTACGACGCGGCCGAAGCAGGCTTTACCAAGGTAGTGTTCGTTTTGCGTGAAGAGATCGTCGATGACTTTTACGAAATTTTTGCAAACCGGTACAAAACACGGATGAAGGTTGGTCACGTAGTTCAGCGGTTGACTGACATTCCCGAGGGAATTCCGGTTAATCCTGATCGTGTTAAACCTTGGGGAACAGGGCACGCTGTACTTTGCGCTGAATCACTTCTTAATGAACCATTTGCAGTCATCAATGGCGATGATTATTATGGGAAAGATGCTTTCAAAGTAATGGCTGGTTTCCTCAGTCAGCGTGATTCTCACGACATCAGTCTGCAATCGATGGTTGGTTATCAGATGTCCAACACGCTGTCAGATCATGGATCGGTATCACGTGGGATTTGCTCAGTGGATACCAGTGGCATGTTAACCGATGTAGTTGAGCGCACCAAGATTGAAAGAAAGAATAACCAGATTCTTTTCACGGATGAACAAGGAAGCGAGTTTGAATTGACCGGCAATGAAATTGTTTCGATGAATTTCTGGGGGTTCACTCCGGCTATGCTGACTTCATTCAGGGAACACTTCAACCAGTTTTTGAAGGATTGGGGCAACGAACTCAAGTCGGAATACTTCATCCCTTACGGCATCAATTTGATGATCCAGGAGGGATTGTTATCGGTCAAGGTCTTGGAAAGTACTGCCCGTTGGTTTGGTGTCACCTATCAAGATGACAAGCCTTTGGTTCAGGAGAAGCTCAGGGTATTACACCAAAAAGGAGATTATCCGGATCGTATATGGTAAACCGGTCAAGGTTTTAGTGCAGCGGCTTGTTGACCGGCCTCCAAGGCTTTTAGGTTCATCGTCACAATTTCATCCCCTTTACGGCCAAACACTTGCCGAACACCTTCCTGCAAAGCGCTGAAGGGCAGATTAATAAATCGAGATGCTGCCCCGAGCATTACGATATTGGAAGATTTGATTGAACCGCACTCGCGGGCAATTTCATCGGCATTAATCCAGATATAGTTAGGGAGACTCTTCACTGCATCATGGATGGTTTTTTCCTCAGGATAATTTGGGATATTAAGGTAGGGGACCGAATTAGTCACCAGGCAGCCACCTGGGTTCAGGTATGGAAGGTAGCGTAACGACTCCATAGGCTCAACCGACAGGATCAGGTCGGCGCAGCCCATAGGGATCAGGTCGGATGCCACTGGCTGGTCGGAAAGACGCAAATGAGACTGGACGGCTCCTCCCCGCTGGCTCATTCCATGCAATTCTGATTGTTTGACAAACATTTTCTCGGATAAGGTTGCAAATCCGATGGCTGCGGCGATTGTCAGGATCCCCTGCCCTCCCACTCCGGCGAGAATTATATCTGTTTTCATACGATCTGGATCAGGATTTTTGTTCTTTTCTTTTTCGGGTAGCTGTTTGAATACACTCTCTCCGGCTGATAATAACAGAAGGAGCTGGATGCTGTAGTTCCTGGCGGATGATCCGGACATTTTCCTCATGATTCTTTTTCAGCGGGATGATCACCTTGAGGTGTTCGGGGTCTATACCAATGCCCAGGCAGATTGACTCGAGCCGTCCGGTTGCTGAGGATGTCTGTCCGCCGGTCATTCCAGTAGTTTCGTTATCCGAAATGATAATGGTAATTGGCGAGTTCTCATTCACCACATCCAGCAGTCCGGTCATACCGGAATGTGTAAATGTTGAATCTCCGATCACGGCAACTGAAGGCAGAAGTCCGGCATCGGCGGCACCTTTGGCCATGGTAATGGATGCTCCCATATCGACACAGGAGTTGATGGCATTAAATGGTGGGAGGGCTCCTAGCGTGTAGCAGCCAATATCAGAAAAGGTCCGACCAGGCCCGAATCCCTCAATGGCTTCAAGGAGAGCGTTATAGGTATCGATATGGCCGCATCCTTTACACATGGAGGGTGGTCGCGATGCGAGAAATTCAGGAGCATCCGGACCGGTTTGAGCTGCCAGGCCCATCGCTACAGCGACTGCGTCTGGGGTAAGCTCACCGTCCCTAGGAACTGTTCCATCCAGACGTCCTTTTACAGGTTTGGCTCCATTATTCAACAATCCGCGCAGACTCTGTTCCAGCAGAGGATAACCCTCTTCCAGTACGAGGATTTGATCAACCTCGGATACCAGCTTTGATATCAAATCCAAGGGGACTGGGTATTGACCAATCTTAAGATTCGGATAAGGAACTCCATCCGGGTAGTTTTCCAAGACATAATTATGAGCTATGCCGCAGGTAATGATTCCGAGAGAGCTATCGCTACCTGGTAAAAGGCAGTTAAAGGGGGATTTCTCAGCCTCTTTTTCCAGCAAGGGTTGCAGATTCAGCAATTGACGATACCGCTTTTTCGCGATGGCAGGCAATAGAACAAACTGTCTGGGATCATCCGGTAACCTAAGAGAGTTTTGTTTACGAGTCTCACGGCATTCAACCATAGCTCTGGAATGTGCCATCCGGGTTGTGATTCGCATTAATACTGGAAGGTGATACTTCTCTGATAGCTCGAAAGCAGTGAAAGCCATATCATAAGCCTCCTGCTGCGAGGATGGCTCAAAGATCGGCAAAAAAGCAAACTGCCCATAAAACCTCGAATCCTGCTCATTCTGAGACGAGTGCATCGATGGATCATCAGCAACAGCAATGATCAATCCGCCTCCAGCTCCGGTAATTGCTGAATTGATAAACGGATCAGCTGCAACATTCAATCCAACATGCTTCATGCAGGCCATAGCCCGTTTGCCGGCATAGGACATTCCGAGGGCAGCCTCTACGGCTGTTTTCTCATTGGCCGACCAGGCGGAGTGAATTCCGTTTTCACGGGCATACCGATTCCGCTGAACATATTCGGTGATTTCGGTTGAAGGGGTGCCGGGGTAAGCATAAATACCAGACAATCCGGCATCGAGAGCACCCTGTGCAAGGGCTTCCGCTCCCAATAAAACCATTTGTGCCATACCAAAGATCTCTAATGATTAAAAAAGGCAGCCTTAACAGCCGCCCCAACAAATGTAAAGATAATTTATTTCATTCACCAACCGTTTACGGTATATTTGCTCTCCGTTGAAGATTCATGTAAAGATAGCATATTGGGCAGCTTTTATGCTGATTTGCTGCCCCACTGCCCTGCTCTGCCAGGAGACGGTGAAGCCAGTTATTGTCCACCTGACTGGAAGAACCTTAACGGACAGTTTGGAGGTTATTCCCTATGTTCACATCATTCATGTCAATAAACGGCTGGCCACAGCGAGTGACCTCCAAGGTAATTTCAATTTTCCGGCAGAGGCTAATGACACACTCCTGTTCAGAGCTATGGGCTACAAATATTATAAGCTGATTGTCCGAGACACTTTCAACGTTCGATATCCCTATTTGGAGATCCAAATGGAACCAGACACGATCTTTCTGAAAAGTGTGACGATCAGGCCCTGGCAGGGCAACTATGAAAGTTTTAAGGAGGCGGTTCTGGCCTACGAGATGCCGGAAAGCTATCTGGAAGGGGCCCAAAAAAATCTTAACATGATGGAGCTCAAGACTTTGTTAGTCAATGCACCACCATCCCCCAACATGGCTTTCCGTAACACAATGCAGGTCCAAAATGACCGTTTATACTGGGCAGGTCAGCTACCACCAGTCAGCATTACAAACCCACTGGCCTGGGCCCAGTTTTTTAAAGCTCTGAAAAACGGTGATTTTAAAAGAAAATAATAACGTGACCACCCGGAATTCGATATCGGTCATCCTCCTGGCCTGTTTAGTTCTGATGATGGCTGCTCAGCCAGTTACTGGGCAGACCAAATCAAAAATCAGCGGATTCATCCTTAATGATGCCGGAGAACAGGTTGACCTGGTTAATATTTCAATCCCCGGAACGCCCCATGGGACCAGCAGCAACAGCAAAGGATTTTTCCAGTTCTCCGTTCCCCGAACAAATGAGATCCTGATACAATTCTCACGACTAGGATATCTAGCTAAAGAACTGACAATCAAGCCGGAAGAATACTCTAATCCTGACGATATTCGATTAACCATAACCTTGGAGCAGATGGTTTCAGGCATGAATGAGATTGTGATTTCTGCCGACCGCGACCCAGGCTCTAATCTGATTCGGATTGATCCAAAATCGATCTCATCTATTCCAGTCGTTTCAGGCAGCTTTGAGGATATCCTCAAGCATTTGCCTGGAGTTTCATCATCCAATGAACTGAGTTCTCAATACTCCGTAAGAGGTGGCAACTTCGATGAGAACCTGGTCTATGTTAACGATATTGAAATCTATCGTCCCTTTATGATCCGCTCGGGGCAACAGGAAGGACTTAGTTTTATTAACTCCGATATGGTATCCTCGGTGCTGTTCTCATCCGGAGGATTTGATGCACGGTATGGTGACAAGCTATCATCAGTGCTCGATATAAAATACAAAAAACCAACCTATTTCGGAGCATCCGGCTCGCTCAGTCTGATGGGTGGATCCTTGACTGTGGAGGGAACAAGCCGGAATCGCCGATTTTCCCACATCTCAGGCATTCGTTACAAAAGCAACCGATACCTATTAAGAAGCCTTGAAACCACAGGTGATTACAACCCGCAATACACCGATTTCCAAACATACCTAACCTATGACCTATCAACCGAATGGGAGATAAGCTTCCTGGGGAACATCGCCAACAATGTGTATGAATTCGTCGCGAAAGACCGAAACACCTCTTGGGGGACAGTTAATGAAGCCTTGCAACTTTATATCTACTTTGAAGGAGAAGAGGTCGATAAGTTTACCACTTATATGGGTGCAGTAACTGCTACCTATCACCCACACAGCAACCTGGAAATGAAATGGATAGCCTCTGCATTCAAAACTAAGGAGGTAGAAACATTTGACATTCTTGGACAATATTGGCTCAATGAATTGGATAAGAGGATGGATTCCGAGACCTATGGAGACAGCCTAATGAATATCGGAGTTGGTAGTTTTCTCGACCATGCCCGCAACAAACTCGATGGCCAGGTGATGAGTTTTGACTGGAAGGGTAGCTGGAAGCAGGACAATCACTGGTTTAACTGGGGCGCACGATATCAGCAAAGTTTCTTCCGCGACCGGATTGAAGAGTGGACTATGATGGACTCTGCCGGATACTCCCTCCCCTATTCGGATACGGATCTCTTCTTACATAAAACCGTCTTTTCTGAATCCGAGCTATCTCAAGGCCAGTTCACTGCTTTTCTCCGCGATAACTGGGAGATTGACGCAGAAACGGGCAAAGTACACATCACCGGGGGATTGCGCTCAACCTATATTGGCCTCAGCAAAGAGTTCCTCCTAAGCCCACGTGCCAGCATCTCATTCAGACCACTATGGGAAAAGGATTTGCAATTCAGGCTCTCAGCCGGAGCATACCATCAACCAGCCTTCTTTAAAGAATTCCGGGATCGTGAAGGAAACATCAATCCAAAAATCAAAGCTCAAAAATCTTTTCACGTGGTTGGGGGGACCGACTACTTCTTCATCGCTTGGGACCGACCTTTTAAGTTCACTACTGAATTGTACTACAAGTACTTGTGGGATCTGATTCCTTATGAGGTGGAGAATGTCAGGATACGATATTTTGGGGAGAACAATTCGCATGGGTATGCCGCCGGTATTGACACCAAAATCTTCGGCGAATTTGTCCCGGGAATCGACTCCTGGGCTAGCCTTTCGATCATGAAAACCCAGGAAGATATTGATGGTGATACAGTTGGATACATCGCGCGGCCAACCGATCAGCGGGTTAATGTGGGGCTCTACTTCCAGGATTATCTCCCCAATAATCGATCCTACCAGGCTCACCTCAGCCTCCTGTTTGGAACCGGGCTACCTTACGGCCCCCCAGGAAGCCAGGAGTTTAAGTCATTCTGGCGAATTCCTCCCTACCGAAGAGTGGATCTTGGCTTCTCAAAAGTATTAGTCGATAAAAATAATCCATCTAAACAGCCCTTTCTCAAGCAGTTTGAATCGATCTGGCTGGGCCTGGAAGTCTTTAACCTCCTGGATATCAACAATACTATATCCCATATCTGGATCAGGGATATTTCAAATCGCCAGTTTGCTATCCCTAATTACCTCACTGGCAGAAGGTTAAATATAAGACTACAGGCCAAATTTTAACATGATGACCTTCCAACAACCTGCATTTCTATTTGGATTGTTTCTGGTAACCATTCCTTTGATCATCCACTTAATCAACTTTCGAAAGTCCAAAACCATCTATTTCAGCTCTTTACGTTTTATTGAAGAGATACAAACTACTAACCGGAACCGCAGAAGAATCCAAGACTTATTACTACTGATTCTTCGCATGTTGATTATCGCCTTAGTGGTATTCGCCTTTGCCCGCCCCGTGATCCGGTCGAGCGAAACAACCACGGGCAGATCAGAAAATCTGACAGCAATTATCATTGACAATACTCCAAGCATGAATCTCACCACCAATGGGGAGGTCCTACTTGCTCTGGCGAAGGAGAAGGCAAAGGAGCTCATCGAGTCTTATCCTCCTGGCAGTCGATTTGTTCTTGCGTCCATGGATCCAGCAACTGCCAGCTTCAGGATCACCGATCGTAATGAGGCCATATCAAGTATCGAACAGCTTACGACATCGTTTGTCATGAAACCGCTGAACCAGGTGATTCAGGGAATCCAGCACCAATTGAAGCAGGAGAACCATGAGCTCAGTGCCCTGATTATCTTATCAGATTTTCAACGGAATCTCATCAACGAGACAATTCCGGATGATAGTGCCAAGACCCCGGTTAGCCTGGTTAGGATTACCGCCGAATCTTTCTCCAACATCAGCGTCGATTCCTGCTGGTTTGATAATCCACTACATCAATCCGGTCAGCAGGAAAACCTAAAAGCCAGAATTTTCAATCATTCTAATGAGTTCATGACGGATTTCCCCGTCAGGTTGGAGATCAATGACACGTTGAAAGCTGAAGCCCTCGTGGATTTACCACCATTCGCACCAACCGAGGTAACCATTCCGTTTACAAATGTTGGTCAAAACTGGCAGCAAGGAATTATCAAATTGTTTGATTATCCCGTCACTTTTGATAACGAATTATTCTTCTCCTACCGCATTGAACCATCCATTCCTGTCCTTCTGTTACACGAGGGAGATCCTTCACCGGATTTACAGAGGCTTTTCGGGGATGATTCGAACTTTTCGTTAGAGACCTTCAATTATAGGGGATTTCCTAGATCAGATTTTCAGGAATATCGTCTCATCATCCTGGATGGGATCAGTCAATCTGAACCGGCATTGATACAAAGAACTCGGGACTTCCTTTCCCAGGGAGGAACTGTTTGGTTTTTCCCGGATCTTAATGTATCAACAGAACAGACTAACTCTTTCCTGAACCGCCTTAGTCTTCCTACTATCCAAGGAATAGCCACCTACCCAGCCGAATCGGTCATCGGGATAACTTACCAAAACTGGCTCAATTCAGTCACCATCAGTCGGGATACCCGGTTGAAGATGCCAACCATCCAGAAAATGGCACGTTTTGATCAGTCAGCGATCAGCCGTGAAGATATTCTCACAACGGTAGCGGGGGATCCGGTAATTAGCAGGTACCGACTTCCGGGAGGATCATTTGTAATGAACTCCATCAGTAGCGACCCGGCGGTTAGCGACCTAATGGCTCACCCCGTTTTGGTTCCTCTAACCTATCTCGTTGCACATATGGGCCTAGATATTAATAGTTTATATCACAATCTTGGTTCTGAACAACCAATCAGGATTCAACTGAATGGAGCTGGCGAAACCCAATTGATCCGAATAAAGCATCTAAGTTCAGAATTGGAAATCATCCCAGCTCAACAACGCAGCCTAGGTGATCAGATCACGCTGTTCACCGGCACACTAAGTCAGCCGGGTTTTTACTCTACCAAAGCTGATGGTGTGGAAGAAGGTTTGATTGCCTTTAATACTCCCCGATCTGAATCAGTGATGGAATATCTGGCTGATAGCACCTTGGAAAAACACTTTCAAACAACAGGATGGGCAATCACTAATCGAACTGATATTGAGAGTGATGGATCTTCAGCCAAATTGAGTACTTTTAATCAAAATAAACCTATCTGGCCTTACCTTTTATGGTTAGCTCTGGGACTATTACTGGTTGAAACGTTTGTAATGAATAGGGAAAAATAGGACCTTTGCGCTATATTAAACCAAAATAATATGAAATCAGATGATTACATTAGAAGAGAAGAGAAGTATGGAGCCCATAATTATCATCCGTTACCAGTAGTTTTAGAACGTGGTGAGGGGATCTATGTGTGGGATGTAGAGGGCAGACGATATTTCGACTTTTTATCCGCCTATTCAGCTGTTAACCAAGGGCATTGCCACCCAAAGATTGTTAAAGCTGCCACGGAACAAATACAGACATTAACTCTCACTTCCAGAGCTTTTTACAGCTCAGCGCTTGGTGAGTATGAAGAGTTTATCACCAACTATTTCGGTTATGACAAGGTTTTGCCGATGAACTCCGGAGCCGAAGGTGATGAGACAGCCCTCAAGCTCTGTCGTAAGTGGGCATACACCAAAAAGGGCATTCCGGAGAATGAAGCAAAGATTATTGTATGCGATGGAAATTTCCACGGAAGAACGATTACCATCATCTCCATGTCAACAGATCCGGAATCCTACGGTGGTTTCGGTCCGTTCACTCCCGGATTCGTTAAGATTCCTTATAACGATGTAGATGCACTGGAAGAAGCACTAAAAGATCCGAACGTCGCTGGTTTTTTAGTTGAGCCAATCCAGGGGGAAGCAGGAGTTTATGTTCCTGATGATGGTTACCTCAAAAAGTCATACGACCTCTGTAAAAAGCATAATGTCCTATTTATTGCTGATGAGATCCAGTCGGGTATCGCCCGTACGGGGAAATTACTGGCTTGTGATCATGAAGGAGTTCATCCGGACATTTTAATCCTCGGGAAAGCATTATCGGGAGGTTTTTATCCGATTTCTGCTGTGTTGGCTGATGATGATATCATGTTATGTATCAAACCTGGCGAACATGGTTCTACTTTTGGTGGCAATCCTTTGGCTTCAAAAATTGCCATTGCCGCATTAGAGGTTATCCGGGATGAAAAATTAGCTGAAAATGCAGAAAAAATGGGGCAGCTGTTTCGTTCAGAATTGAGCAAGATTAAATCTGACCGTATAAAGCTGATTCGAGGGAAAGGCTTGCTTAATGCAATAATTATCGAGCCTAGAGGAAACCATCAGGCATGGGATGTTTGTCTGGCGTTAAAAGAGAATGGACTAATCGCCAAACCAACTCACGATCATATCATTCGGTTTGCTCCACCATTGGTTATTAATGAAGAGCAAATCATGGAAGCAACCGCGATCATCAGAGAGACCATCGAAGCATTGTAACGCATCTCAGACAGATGGCTGCAGTCAAACGGAAGCTGTTACTGGCTTTTTTGGTCGTATGGTCTTTGAGTCTGAGTGCTCAGAATCCGCCTGACACTGCAGGAATTTGGTTTCGGAATTGCCAGAGTTTCGGTAAGCGCTTTCTATATAGCCAAACCGTACTCTGGCCTTCTGCTTTTGCGGGACATGCCTATGTGTTGATCACAGAAGACCACACAATCAAGGAGGTTTTTAACTGGAATCAATACGTACCAACCTTTACCATGCCGCCCGTCTGGGACGATGACCATTGGTCGTGGAATTACGAAGCCCACGCTTACATGGGATCCCTCTCCTATCTGGCTTACCGTAACCGAGACGCACACTGGCTTGAAGCAGCAGCAGGAACTGCCCTTAACTCATTGATATATGAGTATGTGATTGCTGGAGGGACCCAGCGACCCAGCTATCAGGATATGATTTTAACACCCACCTTGGGAAGTCTGCTGGGTGAAGGACTTTATCAGCTGAAAAAGAGGGTGTTTCTACGCGATAAAAGGCTTAATACCCTGGAAAAAATCCTGGTTACGATAACCGATCCGTTCGAGGTTTTCTATTTTGGATTTGATTATAACAAGTTAGCCAGACATCACTCCCGCTGATTAAGAGCGTTTCTTATAACTTCTGACTGCCAGAGTGATCATGATGATTCCAAATAGAGCCATGGAGGCAAAATCCTGCCAAACATCCATGAACCCGGATCCTTTAAGTAAAATCATCCGGATTACCCGCATATAATAAGCCAGAGGATTGATCAGATTGACCCAGTGGGCCCAATCAGGCATGGATTCTATCGGTGTAAAAACACCACTCATCAGGATAAAAACCAACACAAAGAAGAAATTCACAAACATCACCTGTTGCTGGGTTTCCGATAGGGCAGCTATTAATAATCCAAACCCCAGAACAGTTAAGAGATATAATGCTGTAAATCCTATCAATAGACCAAAAGACCCCAGAATAGGAACGTGAAAAACCAGACGCCCCAGGGTCAAACCAATCCCCAATTCAATCATTCCTAGAATCCAAAAAGGGATGAGCTTTCCAATGATAAACTGATGCTTGCGAATTGGCGTAACATTTAACTGCTCAATAGTCCCTAACTCCTTTTCCCTTACCACATTAAGCGACATCAACAACCAACCGACCAGCATGACCAGGATCACAAGAATGCCTGGGACCATGAAAATTTTAAAATCAAGTTCGGGGTTATACCAGTGTAGGTAGGAGACATCGATTCTCCCGGGTGCCGACTGGCCGCTTATCCTGAGATAGTTAGTGATAAGCTCCTGATTAAAATCCAACAAGATGCTTTGTGAATAGGAGGCTGTCAAAACAGCAGCTGCGCTGTTGATCCCATTAATCAGAAACTGGACTGCCACCGGCTCTCTATTGATGAGTTGCTCCCCGAATGCCGGAGGTATCGTCATGATCATATCGGTTTGATCCCTTCTAAGAAGCTCCTCGCCTTCCTGTTCTGTGAATACCTGACCCCCATAGCTATAAAAGGGGGATGATAAATATTTCGCAATCAACTGTTTGGATTCAGTAGAACCATCTTGATCGTGAATATGAAAATCGATATCACGCATGTTCATATTCGCCGCAAACACCAGCACAAACATCTGAACCAAAGGTGCGACAATCATGGCCGGAATCATGATTCGATTACGTCGAATCTGGATGAACTCCTTACGAATCAGTACTAAAATAGTCCTCATATAGCCAGTCGAATGGTGAACTTTTTAATCGCGATAAATAGTAATAAGACAGTCATACCCGCCAGAATCAATGTTTCAGGCCAGACAACAGCCAACCCGTTGCCTTTTAACATGATATCTTTCAGGATGATAATAAAATAGCGCGGTGGCAGAATAGCACTTGCCCATTGTAGAATCACCGGCATATTTTCAATCGGGAAGATAAAGCCTGAAAGGAGCACCGTAGGCAGCATCAGTGCAAACAGGGATACAAACATGGCCGACTGTTGACTTTTTGCTATGGTTGAGATCAGAATACCTAAAGAAAGAGCCAGGGAAATATACAGGAGCAGCTCTGCCAGCAGAAGTATGGGGCTGCCAAGGATTGGCAAACCAAAAACGATGCGTCCGAGAAGAAGAATCACCAAACCGTTAATGAAAGCTAAAAAAATATACGGGAGTACTTTCCCAAGAATGATCTGAACCGGATGCAAGGGACTGACAAGAATAACCTCGAGTGTTCCCACCTCCTTCTCGCGAGTCACGGAAATTGAGGTCAACAGAGCACAGATCAACATCAGAATCAACGCCATGGTTCCAGGTACGAACATAAAAGCACTAGAGAGGTTTTCGTTAAAAACCATCCGGGGTTCAGGAGCTACCAGTAATCCCATCCCAGTCGCATTCCTTGCTTCCAGCTGATAGGCATTGATAATACCCCGAATATAGCTGACAATAGTATTGGCCAGGTTTGGATCGGACGCATCAGTAACTATCTGAATTTTTGGACTTTCACCACTGTTAAACTGAGCGCCAAAGTCCGATTCAAATACCAGCACCGCTTTAACCTTACCAGAACGAAAAGTCTCTTCAATTTCATGATCACTCTGGAGGTTTCCGCGAAAGTGAAAATATCCCGAGGCCATAAGCTTTGACATAATACGTTGGCTGTGGGTGTCATTGCTCCGGTCCAAGACACTAATCCCGATATTTTTAAAATCGCTATTGACAACATAACCAAATATCAGGATCTGCATGATCGGAATGCCAAACAGGATCAGCATGGTTCGACGGTCACGGAAAATATGATTAAACTCCTTGACAACCAAGCTCATAAATCGTTTAAATCCGACCCTTTTCATGTTTGATCCTTTCTTGCAATTCGAATAAAAACCTCATCCATGGTATCGACCTGACAGGTAGTTTTAAGGTCTTCCGGACGACCCAAGGCTTCGATTCTGCCACCTGAGAGAATACATACCCGGTCGCAATATTCCGCCTCATCCATATAGTGAGTAGTCACAAAAACCGTCATACCCGAGCGGGCAGCATCGTATATCAGATCCCAGAATTGCCTTCGGGCAATAGGATCGACTCCACCGGTTGGTTCATCAAGAAAAACGATTTTTGGGCGATGTAAAACAGCTATAGAGAAGGCCAGTTTCTGCCGCCATCCAAGTGGAACAGATCGAATCAGCCGATTACGAAGGTCTGTAATAGAAAGTTTATCAAGCAGTTCGTCACTCCTGGACCTGATTTCCCGCGGGGTTAACCCATAGATTCCGCCATAAAGTTGGATATTCTCAAAAACGGTCAGGTCCTCATATAACGCGAAACGTTGGCACATATAACCGATCACCTTCTTGATTCTATCTGGATGATGTGACGCATCAAGTCCAGCAATTCTCACGGTCCCCGAAGTAGGCTTCGACAAACCGCAAAGGATTCTCAGAGCTGTAGTTTTCCCTGCACCATTAGCTCCAAGAAAACCAAAGACCTCCCCTTCACGTACCTCAAAAGTGAGGTTGTCATTTGCCGTAAAGCGGCCAAAACGTTTGGTCAAATTTTCGACTTCAATGATTGATTCTCTGCTCATTCCTGTGGCTTATGAGTCATTTTTTGCATAAAGCAGTCTTCCATTCCTGGTTCAACCCGAACCATTGCAATATTCGTAACATATTGATTAACAAGATCCTGCTTGATTCGTAGAGCATCAGCTTCATTTATCAAAGTAAGATGAAGGGAATGACCGAAGGCATAAACGGTCTTGACAGATGGATGCTTTCTGAGTATTTGCAAAGCGAGGTATTGATCCGAGCATACGAGGGAGTATAGTGATCCCTGGAAAGTTTTTTGGATTTCGGCCGGGGTACCCTGACTCAGAAACTCACCTTTCTGGATCAAAGCCAGGCGATCGCATCGCTGAGCTTCGTCCATATATGGGGTGGAAACCAAAATTGTCATTCCGGTGGTTTTCAAGTCAGTCAGATGGTCCCAGAACTCTTTCCGGGAGATAGCATCGACGCCGGTAGTTGGTTCGTCAAGAATGATCAGCCTTGGGCGGTGAATCAGGGCACAGGCAAGAGCCAACTTTTGTTTCATTCCCCCGGAGAGTTTTCCGGCCCGACGATTACAAAATGGCTTCAGAGGCTCATATATACTACGAATAAGCTCATAATTATCGGCGATATTAACACCAAAGACTGAGGCATAAAAGCGAAGATTTTCAACCACCGTCAAATCCTGATACAAGGAGAAGCGCCCAGGCATATAGCCAATCGATTTTCGAATGGCAGCAAACTCGTGATTAACATCAAATCCTAGAACGCTGGCTGTGCCGGAATCCGGGAGGATCAGGGTTGCAAGGATTCGGAAGAGGCTAGTTTTTCCGGCCCCATCAGGACCAATCAGCCCGAATATTTCTTCACTCCCAACCTCCAGGCAGATCCCGGCCAGAGCAACCTCATTTTCATAGG
>JAAYIP010000005.1 GCA_012523435.1 Bacteroidales bacterium
ACCAGGGGGGAGGCGATCAGGATTGAGCGGTATATTAAGAGACAGAAGTCGAGAGCTTTTCTTCAGAAGCTCATAGCTTATCAGGATGATCCGGAGCAGATAGCTCAGTTGGTTAGAGTCCCGACCTAGTTTTAAACCTGTCAGGTCGGTCAGACCTGACAGGTTTGGTTGACGGGTGAATTTTTTCGCTATTTTACCTTCGGCCTCTTTGAATTGGATCAGGCCGGTTGTACGGTTTGCGTGGTAAAAGTTCATCACGCATGGCAGCCTGATAGGCCAGATAAGCGGTGACCATCGCGTTGAGTTTCAGGTCGTCCATCAGCAATCGTTCGTACGTATCCATCAGGGTGTGCTATCCGCGGCCATATTCAATTTCATCCTGGATGAACTGGAAAGCCGGAAGGCCAAGAGCATCGAACGACTGGTGGTCGGTGCCGCCAGTATTCCGGATAGTGACTGTGCTGCAATCAAGGTTATCGAGAGGTGCCATCCAGGTTTCGAAGACCGGGCGGATCATCTCATTGCCCTGCAGGTAGATCCCGCGATAACGACCCGTTCCATTGTCCATGTTGAAGTACACATTGAACTTCTCAAACCCTGGTTTTAAGTCGTAACTCTGCGGATCACGCAGATATTTCTCTACATATCCCCTAGAGCCATGCAGGCCCTGCTCTTCTCCGTCCCAAAGCGCTACACGGATGGTGCGCCGCGGCTGGACTCCAAGCTCTTTTAAAATACGGATGGCTTCCATCATCACAATACAGCCTGATGCATTATCAGCAGCGCCTGTGCCTCCGTGCCACGAATCAAGGTGTGCACCCAGGAGAACCACTTCATCCTTCAAGTTTGGGTCGCTGCCAGGGATCTCGGCCATTACATTGTTCACCTGATCACCCTTGCTAAAGCGATTTTTTATCTCTATTTCCATCTCTACAG
This sequence comes from Bacteroidales bacterium, assembly GCA_012523435.1. Lineage (GTDB taxonomy): Bacteria > Bacteroidota > Bacteroidia > Bacteroidales > UBA12481 > UBA12481. The sequence goes on from JAAYIP010000005.1 coordinate 937, forward strand.
GCACCTCGTGCTGAATCATGCGAGCCATCCGACCGTAGGCCTCGATCGGCAGGTTGATCTCGGGAATCGGCTCTTTGTCGCCAGCACGGTAGTTGGCACCATTAGACCTGGGAACGTTAAACTCTCCGGATTGATTGATAATCGCTGCAATGCCTTCATTCTTAAGAAATTCGGCTTGAGCTTGCATCATCTGACGGGCTTTTTGATAGGCTTCAAAATCAAAATTGACCGGGCTACCACGACGGCGACCACCGGATATGTTGTCCTTTTCAAGGGCTTCAAGCTCCTCCTCCGTCAAACGGGAGGCTATGGCTTCGAAACGAACAGTGTAGGTGGCGCTGGAGGGCATCATCACAATCTTACCCTTCAGCTTCCCTTTATACTGGTTGAGGTCATCAGGATTTTGAACAGTGAGCATGATAACCTCTCCTTTGACAAGACCTTTGGTGCTGCCTGTCCAGGCTTTCGGCGTGGCTGTAAAAGCACAATAGTAAGGAGCCGTCATGGCAACATACGTCTTCTCGTTGTCCCAGCCTCCCCGGTCAAATGGACGAACCGGGTCAATCACGACATTCGACAGACCCATCTCTTCCAGCTTGGATTTCACAATGTTATTGGTTCGCGCCTTGTTTTGTGAACCCGTCAGACGTGGCCCCAGGTAGTCGGTCATCCAAAATGAGAGTTCTTCGATTTGTGAATTTGATTTTTCAAACTGCTTGATCTTGTAAAACATATCAAGATCAACCTTTTCGGTCTGAGCTGCCAAAAAGAGCGGCATCAATAGTAGAGCTATCAAAGCCATCCCGGTCTTCATTTTTTTCATTTTGATAAGGTATTAAGAAATATTTCAGGTATGAGGATGACCAAAAGTAATCATTGCCTGAAAGGATTCTGATTTTCAGGTACGGATGAGTTGTTAAAGATTGTTAAACGTGATTAGCTCGGATAAGCAGAACTCACGTGCTATCCGACATCAAGGAAGAAGCGCTTTTGTTACCCTGTATGTTTTCAACGCCTTGCCGAATAGATCCCTAATTTGTAACAAGTAACATCCTCCAGGCTGAGAGCCAAGATCTATCACAGTTTGCCGGGTAGTGATCTCATCTTGCTGAAGGACCTTGCCCTCCAGTGTCAGGAGGGTATATCGCAGTTGAGAAAAGTCGCCTTCATCCACCCGCAGGTGCATCTGATCAAGGAACGGATTGGGATAGACCGTCAGTTTTAACTTCGGAAAAGGCAGATCGTCGGTGGACGAAATGATGAGGCGGGTTTGTTGAAAGCCTTGTGTCAGGATAAAGGTTCCACCAACCAAAGTTCCGGTGACAGCTTCACCTACGGTCCAGCTAAGCTGGGCATCTCCCACTTTGGCATTGTGACCGGCCGTGGCAATGACCTCCTGCGCCAGTAGGGATCCCAGAGCGCACGAAAAGCAAAACCCGATGAGAAGGAGTTTCTTCATGAGAGAGTAAAAATAGTAAAAATGGCAGAAGCGGATTATCTTTGACTCATGGCTGATTTTATTCAGGATCGAATCTGGCTCTCCACGCCGCACATGAGCGGTCATGAGATGAAATACATCGAGGAAGCCTTCCACTTGAACAATGTTTTTCCGCTCGGACCCAATGTGACTGGGCTGGAAAAGGATCTTGCTCGTTTTACCGGCGCTGCCCATTGCTGCTGTCTTTCCTCCGGAACAGCAGCAATTCACTTGGCACTCATCGCTTTGGGTGTAGAGCAGGGCGATGAGGTGATCTGCCCAACATTCACTTTTTCAGCCTCTGCCAACCCAATAGCTTACCTGAAAGCTACTCCGGTATTTGTCGAATCCGAAGCCTCAACCTGGAATATCCGCCCAACAGCGGAGGAGGCTTCGCTGGAGGAGGTTATTAAGGCCCGCATTAAGGCCGGCAAGCGGCCAAAAGCTATCATCGTAGTTCATTTGTACGGGATGCCTGCCCGTATGGATGAGATCATGCGAATCGCAGCTGAATTTGAGATCCCTGTGGTGGAGGATGCTGCCGAATCTCTTGGATCTAGATACCAGGGACGATCTTGCGGAACCTGGGGCGACATCGGAGTTCTGTCGTTCAACGGAAACAAGATCATCACCACCTCAGGCGGCGGAGCCATGCTCTCAAATAATAAAGCATATTGCGATCTGGCCGTATTCCTCTCAACCCAAGCCCGCGATCCTGCACCCTATTACCAACATTCCCATATCGGGTATAACTACCGGATGAGTAACATCTCCGCTGGAATTGGCCGTGGCCAGATGGAAGTGCTGGAACAACGCGTTGCCAAACGACGCGAAAATTTCCGGTTCTATCAGCAAGCCCTGAAAAATGTGCCCGGAATCATCTTCCCCGATGAACCTAGCGATGAATTCTTTTCAAATCGCTGGCTGACAACAATCCTGGTCGTACCGGAACAAACAGGAGGCGTGACCAACGACGATCTGAGAGTCGGACTGGATCAACTGAATATCGAAACCAGACCACTCTGGAAACCGATGCACCTACAGCCAGTTTTCCGCAATTGCCCGGCTTATGTGGATGGAACATCCGAATGGCTGTTTAATCACGGCCTTTGCTTGCCATCTTCCACTAGTATCAAAGATCAGGAACGGGAAATGGTGGTGGATGCGATCAAAAAAATGATCGAAAGTTGACGAAACCACCTGTTAATTAAATACTTGGATAATAACAATCTTTCCTGTTTCTAACCGCCTTCCGTCCGTGCACTGATAATAATAGATCCCCTGACCCAGGTGTGAAAGCATGCCGGAGTAAGTTATCAGCCTGGTTCTATTGGCTGGTATGAATTCATCTAAAAGATTTAACAGGAGCTCCCCATTGATGGTGTAGAGGTTCAGAATAACCCGTCACCCACGATCCATTGTAATCTGGAAAGTTACCTCTCCGGGCGATGGATTCGGATAGACCATGAATTCAAAACCCTGATGGTAAGAGAACTTCGTAACAACCTCCTGAGGAGCAATCCGGAAATTCTGACTGGCCTGATTGAAATTGGCGATCACTTGCTTATCTCCCGAAAAAAAGTTTCCTGTACTCATGATCTGATCTACTGTAAATGAGAGTTGTGATTGTAAATTGCGACTTCCCGGCTCAATCCATAACGGCAGTTCGGTCTGACCAGAAGCACCAGTCATTACCTGATCATCTATCCGAAATGTCACCGACTTTGCTGCCTGCTGACCATCGGCCACCAATGGAGCTCCGTTTTTTATGGTGGCGGTTAGTGTAACTATCTCATTCTTATGATAATAGATGTCTTTATCTACGCTGAGAGCGGCCTCGGCTTCAACTGGCCATATAGTAGCATTAGTCACCTCAACCCCTGCCAGTTGGTAGTTGCCAGCCCGGCTGCCCTCCAGATGAATGCCCGTGATCGAAATTTGCTTGTGAGCCGCAGCATCCGGATCGGAAAATAAAGCCTCCCCTCCCATCAGATAAACCTCGCCAGCATCAACAGGCAAAACCCCAATAATGGAACGTTCTACTATCGTGGCTGCCACCGTTCCATCATAGGTCTTGTCTGAAATCCGACACAATCCTTTGATATCTAATGGAATAACATTAATTTCCACTGATTTGTGCGCTGCTCTAAACCGACTCTGATCCTCCGGAATGAACGTCACTGTTAACTGTTGGCCGGCTCCAGCCTGGAGCAGTGTCCCGACTGGCGGATCATACTGATAGTGGCCAGCTAGAGTGTCTTCCTGAAATACTGCAGTTGCATTAAGCAGATAATCAGAGGTTAAGGTACCATATATGATATCGGATGGAGTACTCCAGATAATCTCTGGATCGAACTGAACCACGGTTACCTGGAGTGCTCCTTCCTGGTATCGAATCTGATAGTTTGAATCTTCTGCACAACAAATCTTAATCGGGTAAATTCCCGCTTCACTCTCCTCAGTGGCTGTTGTTGTTAACAATGGCGGCACCCGTGTGGCGGTATCTCCGTTGACTAACCCAAAATAGCTATAAGTTAAACCCGGCGGTGGATTCCCCCATTCGCAACGCTGATCGTTAGCAGCAATGAGTAGGTTAGCTGGTGTAATCGATAGATTTCCAGGATGATAGTTGAACAAGTAATTGTTGTCTTCTCCACAACAGGCCACGATTGAATAATTCCCTACCGAACTCCTGTTGGTTGCTGAGGTAAGGATATCAGGAGGTGTATCGATATCCGGCAGACTGTCTCCATCAATGAATCCCTCAATGCTAAAAGTCAGCGGAGGATTAGCTGCTCCATAAACGCGGGTCTGATTTTCGATAAATACTTGTAACGTGATGGGTGTGATGTGCAAGATATTATCATCATATTGAATCTGATAATTATCTCCGGCCGAAAGATCCTTATTTACAATCCGATACTTGCCCGCATCCTCTCCCTCCTCACGATCAAGAGAGCCGGTGAAAGAATCGCCAATGAACAGTTCAGGGTCAGCCGACCAGGTCAGTAACGGATCAGGCATCCCATAGGACTTCCATTGCTCATCAGCGAAGACACTAATCGGTTTGGGAGTTATGATGAAATCAGCCGGCACAAAGTTGATACAATATTTCGGTCCGGCCGACAGAGTGCCCGCAGTGATCTGATACAGTCCTACATTCTGGCCTGTCACCCGACTTAATGAGCCTGTAAATGCATCTCCTTCATCCAGAGGCGGTTCGACCGTGAATTGTAGTATTGGATCCGCCTGGCCATACTCTTTCGATTGTCCCGAAAGTGCGGTCACGGTGATCTCATGGGTTTCGGCGTAGTAAATCTCAAGGTAGTTGCTGACATATTCGAGTTTGTAATTGCTGGTTTCCCGGTAGGGGGTACGGACCGTTAGACTATCCATCATGATGAGATAACTGCCCGGGTTCTCGCCAGCTTTACGCCAGAGATGGCCGGTGAAGCAATCATCCCCGACGAGAGGTGCCGGACTAAACGTAAAGGTAAGCGGCGGATCAGGGGTTGGGGGTGTGGTGAACGGTTTCCGCTGGGGATCAGCGGTAACGGTGAGGTTTCTCGGCAGGATCTCAAAAGTTGCGGGCACAAAGGTGATCCGAAAATCCCGACCGGCATCCAGATCTCCCTGGTGGATCGAGTACACGCCAACATTTTCATCGCCGTTGCGTCCCAGGTTTCCGGTGAGCCGGGCGTTGGTCCCTTCGGGTTCAATTCGATATGTTAGGTTTGGATCTTCATTACCATACTCTTTCGTTTGTGGATCGGCATAAACGGTGATATCGGTAATAATCCGAGGGTTGATGGTGAACCAACAGCCTGTATAGTCAATCACATAATCCTTCGGGCACACCAGCCGGCTGTTGATCCAGTAGGTGCCGGGTGTTTCGCCGGGATCACGTTCCAGGTGACCGGAGAGGATCGGGCGCGAGCTGGCGGGAGAGACAATAAACTCGAGCGGGGGATCGGGATCGCCTTCCGTCTTGCTATTCTGGAGAGCGGTGACATAGATGTAATTCTCGCTTTTCGGCCAAATCCTGAAATCAGCTGAAATGTACCTGATGGAATTTTCCGGTCCAGCGGTCAAGCTGCCCAATAGAATTGGATAGCTTCCAACTTCCTCACCTGCAACGCGTTCCAGTCGGCCGCGGAGCGAATCACCTGGCGGGAGTGCCGGCCAGAAGGTGTAGGTAAACTCGGGTGGATCTTCCTCGCCAACGATTTTTGATTGATCTGGATTGGCGGCAATCGTGATGACCTGCCCATCCACATGCACCTTTTTGGTTATAATCTCCCCGCGACATCCATCAGCGCGGGTTTGCTGAACACTCAGTGTAAATTCACCCGATGATTTCCAGGTATGAACCAGGGCGCATTTGGTGGAGCATTGAACCATGGCGTCATCAATTCGCCAGGTGTAAATGGATCCCGGATAAGTAGTTGAATCAACCCAATAGATCCTGCTGGTTCCCAGATTGGTGTAATCCGGTTCCGAAACCTGGGCACTGGCATTCAGGGCTGTTGAGAGCCATCCAGTCATCAACAGGATCCATTGGATTCGATTCAAAAACATCGGGATCAACTATTTATGCCAAACAGGTGAGGTCTTGACTGATGGTGCGATCCTTACCGTAACCGTAAATGGACTCCCCTGACAGGTGCCAGCGTAAGGCGTGATGGTGTAAACCACCTCACGAACGGTATCGGTAGGATTGGTAAACTGATCTCCGGCTATCCCATCCAGTTCTGTGATGGTTCCGGTAGTCGGATCACCAATCAGTTCCGGATCTTTTGCAACGGTGATATCAAAGGTAGTCAGCGTCAGACCATTAGTACTGGTTCCCTCCAGCACCACACTGATCACATCGCCAGAGCATGCCATTAGCGGTCCAACATTCTCTACCGTTGGCTGCTGATCAATGGTGACGGTTATGGTAAAAGCTTCGCCAACACAGCTGCCCGAATGAGGAATTACCGTGTAGATGACATTCAGAGCACCGCTGGTGGTGTTGGTGAACAGGTCGCCGGCAATGGCTGCGGCATCTGTTAATCCAGTACCTTCGGTGGGAGTCCCAACTAATCCTGCATCAACGGTTACCGCAACATCCCATTGATCCAAGGTTAATCCGTTCTTGCTAACAACGGGCAGGTTGATGCCTATCGGATTTTCGGAACAGACCGATGCGGTGATTGGATCAACCACCGGAGCTGAACTGATGCTTACCGTAATCGTAAAGGCTGGTCCCTGACAGGTGGCACTATGCGGAATAATTGTGTAAACCACATTTAACGGATTGTTTGTCAGGTTGATAAAGGAGTCTTCGGATATCTGGTTCGGATCGGTAATTCCATCCTGCTTAGTCGGTGTGCCGGTTAATCCTGTGGCAACCGCTACATCAGTAATATCCCAAGAACTGATGGTTATTCCGTTATCACTGGTTCCCGGTAGAATTACACCAATAGGACTTCCGGAGCAAACACCTGACGCAGTGATATCAGCAAAATAGGGTAAGTCGTTGACAATTACGTTAATAGTAACCGGACTGCCCACGCAGGAGTGTTCATTTGTTTCAACCACCTGGAGGACATGAGTGCCTACCTGAGTCCAGGTGACCGTGATCAGATTGGTGACACCCGCTTCTGGGAACACAATCGTACCAGCCGAAGCTGGAATAACGCTCCATTCATACGTGGAACCCGGAGTTAACACAACACCATAAGGTTCAGTGGAATTCAGGCAGGTGGTCATGTCTCCCTGCTGGTCCAGTTCACCAACTTGGGCCTGGATTCCGATGGACCCGACTAGCAAAATGCAGACAGCCAGGATCAGTTTTTTGATTTCGATTAAGGTTTTCATGAATTTGGTTTTTTAAAATATTGATAATAAGATTCTTACTTGTGGAATATTGGTGAGGTCACCGGCAGTGGGTCAACCGAAATCTCAATCTTAGTCCGGCTACTTTCGCAAGCTGGCTCTGCCTGATTGTAGATGGTTACATAAAAGACAGCCGAGTTCATCAATGGCGGCGTGGCATAAGAGTTTCCGGTAACGAGAAGAGT
>JAAYIP010000057.1 GCA_012523435.1 Bacteroidales bacterium
CTCATTAACGCTCAGGGCGAGGATGTTGTAGCAGGCATCCGTACACCTCAGCAGATCACGAAGATAGGATCACAGCGCTGGGCTAAACTAGCGAATGTGAGCGAAACCGATCGGGCAACCCGCTTCCCTTCTCTGGAAGAAGCTATGCCAGCAGTGTTTACTGAGCTGAACACCATTCAGCAAAAGCTGGAAGATCACTATCAAGATATGCAGGATCTCGAATTTACCATTCAGGATGGTAAACTCTGGCTGCTTCAGACCAGAAATGGCAAGCGCACCGGGGCCGCTATGGTGAAGATCGCCATGGATATGCTTCGTCAAGGGAAGATCGATGAAAAAACCGTTATTAAACGGATGGAGCCCAACAAATTGGACGAGCTTTTACATCCTGTGTTTGATAAAAATGCGATTAAAAAAGCTACTGTGCTGGCCAAAGGCTTGCCGGCATCTCCGGGAGCAGCTACCGGGCAGATCGTTTTCCATGCTGACGAAGCTGAAGAGTGGGCTGCTGCTGGGAAAAAGGTTGTCCTTGTCCGGATTGAAACCTCTCCCGAAGACCTGAAAGGGATGAACGTAGCAGAAGGAATTCTGACCGCCAGAGGAGGCATGACCTCCCACGCTGCTGTGGTAGCAAGGGGTATGGGCAAATGCTGTGTGTCAGGTGCTGGATCTCTGCAGATCAACTACAAGACTCGTTCAATAAAAGCTGATGGTCAGGAATTTAAGGAGGGTGACTGGATCTCTTTAAACGGATCAACTGGCGAAGTGTACGAAGGGAAACTTACCACCATTGATCCGGAGTTGAGCGGCGATTTTGGCGAACTGATGCTGCTGGCTGATAAATACTCCAGACTCAAAGTGAGAACTAATGCCGACACCCCGCAGGATGCAACGGTAGCCCGCAATTTTGGGGCAATTGGAATCGGCCTTTGCCGCACCGAGCACATGTTTTTCGAAGGCGACCGGATCAAGGCCGTACGTGAAATGATTCTGGCTGACAACGAGGCTGGCAGAAGAAAAGCCTTGGCCAAACTGCTACCCATTCAGCGTGGCGATTTTGAAGGAATTTTCGAAGCCATGCAAGGCTTGCCCGTAACCGTCAGGTTACTCGATCCACCACTTCACGAGTTTGTTCCTCATGAAGAGGCCAACCAGAAAGAGATGGCTGAAGAGATGGGCATCACCCCAGAAGAAGTCAGGAGTAAAGTTGAATCACTTCACGAATTCAACCCGATGCTCGGGCACCGGGGTTGCCGCCTGGGTAACACCTACCCTGAAATCACTGAGATGCAGGTTCGAGCTATCATTGAAGCTGCGCTGAACCTCAAAAAACGTGGCATTGAAGCTCATCCGGAAATCATGATCCCGTTGACCGGTACTTTTGAAGAGATGAAACTTCAGGAGAAAATCACCCGGAAAACCATTGATCAGGTTTTCGCTGAAAGAAATGAGTCCATCGATTATCTCGTTGGAACTATGATCGAAGTTCCCCGTGCTGCCCTGGTGGCCGACCAGATCGCCCAAAGTGCCGAGTTCTTCTCATTCGGAACTAACGATTTGACCCAGATGACCTTTGGCTATTCGCGTGATGACGCCGGAAAATTCCTACCGGTGTACCTACAAAAAGGCATACTCAAGGAAGATCCTTTCCAGGTACTCGATCAGGAAGGCGTTGGCCAGCTAGTCCAGATGGCTGTTGAAAAAGGACGGAGCAGCCGCCCGAAACTCAAGATTGGAATCTGTGGAGAACATGGTGGAGAACCCTCCTCCGTTGAATTCTGCCATCGGGTTGGAATGGATTACGTCAGTTGCTCACCCTTCAGGGTGCCAATTGCTAGGTTAGCAGCAGCACAAGCAGCTGTATAACAGCTAATTTTCGAGCTCTAAAGCCGGCAGTAACTTCATCAGTTCTGCCGGCTTTACATTTTGTACCAGCTCACCCTGATTAGCATACGATATCGCTCCAGTCTCCTCAGAAACAATGATAACGAAGGAGTCACTATTCTCTGACATCCCAATGGCAGAACGATGACGAAGCCCCAGAGTGCCCGGAATATCTGTTTTTTCTGTCACCGGTAGAACACATCGGGCTGCAGAAATCCGGTTTCGCGCAATGATCACGGCACCGTCATGCAGCGGCGTATCTTTGTGAAAGATCGTCTCCAGTAAATCCGACGTGATCCGGGCATCTACCGGACAGCCGGTTTCGGCAAAAGCCCTCAACTCTGATCGCTTGGCGATCACAATCAAAGCTCCAGTACGAACTGACGACATCCTTTTACAAGCCAGAACAACCTGATCATAGCTCCAATGCTTGGGTTGACGATTATTGAGATTAAAAAACCGCTCAAAAGAGAAGGAATGATTTCGAAAATAGCGTGTCCCTAAAACTAACAGAAACCGCCGCACCTCCTGCTGAAAAACAATGAGCAAAGCTACCAGTCCAAGCCCAATCACCTGACCAAGAATACTCCCCAGTAGCTCCATCTTTAAAGCCCTGACTATCAACCAAGTAATGTATATCAAAAAAATGCCGTAAAAAATGTTAACAGCTACGGTACCTCTGACCAAATGATAAATTTGATAAATCAGAAAGGCAACCAAGAGAATATCCAACAGATCGAGCAGACCGAAAGAATCAAACAGAAAACCCATAACTCATCTTTAGTTTTTGAACTAGGTTAATAGCCTCAACTGCTTGTTTCACATCATGAACGCGTAAGATACTGGCTCCATGCAACAGTGCCACCGTGTTAAGAACGGACGTACCATTCAGGGCAGATTCCGGCGAATTATTAAGAACCTTGTAAATCATTGATTTTCTTGACATTCCAACTAATAAAGGCATGTCGAACATTGCAAACTCATCGAGCCTCGATAACAATTCATAGTTGTGGTCGATCGTTTTTCCAAAGCCAAAACCGGGATCCAAGATGATATCGCTAACCCCATAGGAGCGTAGTTCACTAAGGCGTTCATAGAAGAAAACTGAAATATCCCCGACAATATCCTGATAAACTGGATTATTCTGCATGGAATTAGGAGTGCCCTGCATGTGCATCAGAACATACGGAACCTTTAATCGTCCGATAGTTCGAAACATATCCGGATCCAGGCGGCCACCTGAAACATCATTAATGATCTGAACATCAAACTCTTTCACCACCCAGGAAGCAATAGAGGAACGAAAGGTATCCACCGAGATGACAGCCTCGGGGTACGACTTCCTGATGTTATGTAAAACCGGCTTTAGACGCTCCTTTTCAGTTTCCTGATCTACTGGCGGAGACCCAGGGCGTGTTGAACAGGCACCTACATCAATCATGGAGGCACCATCTGCCAACATTTGCCCGGCTTTAAGGCGGGCCATTTCCGCGGTATCATAGCGCCCCCCATCATAAAATGAGTCAGGCGTGACATTGATGATACCCATAACAACCGGACGTTCCAGCGATAACAACTGGTTTCCGACACGGATCAAATAGGGCCTTCCCGGATGACTTGTCATCTCACTCATTTTAACAGGTAAATTGATGCATAAATGTAAGACTTTGTCCGTGCTTTTCCTCAGCAATTCTTAATTTAGGCGGTTAAAATCGAAGGATGAAGAAAACACTGTCCCAATACGACCAGGTCATCGAAACATGCCGCCAGCTTTTTGTAAAAAAAATGAGTGATTACAACACCAGCTGGAGAATCATGAGGCCCAAATCGCTGACCGATCAAATTTACATCAAAGCACAGCGCATCAAATCTATTGAGGAAAAAGGCACTCAAAAGGTTGATGATGACATCCGATCCGATTTTATTGGAATTGTCAATTATGGGATAATTGCTCTGATTCAATTGGAATTAACTGATCCGGAACCTATCGAAATGGACCCGGATCAGGCATTGCTTGCCTATAATAACCAAGTTGATAAAGCCAGAAAGCTTCTACAGGCTAAGAACCATGACTATGGTGAGGCCTGGCGCTCGATGAGGATCTCCTCCTACACCGATCTGATCCTGATGAAGATATTCCGGACAAAGCAGATCGAAGACCGGAAAGGGAAAACAATCGTTTCAGAAGGAGTAGAAGCCAATTATCTGGATATGATCAATTATGCTGTTTTTGCATTAATTAAAATTGATATCAAAGAATAGTTAGTTTATGAAGTTTGCCGGGATCATCAGCAAAAACATCGTTGCACTCGTTTTTATCTTTTCCGGAGTAGTCAAATGCATTGACCCGCTCGGTACCGCGTACAAGTTCGAAGATTACTTTCTTGCCATGGGACTGGATTTTTTTATTCCGCTCTCCCTGACACTCTCGGTCATCATGTTTGCAACGGAACTGCTGGTAGGATTTATGTTGCTAGTAAATCTGCGGGTCGTCTGGGCTAGTTGGATGGCAGTCTTACTGATGTTGGTGTTCACACCCCTAACACTATGGCTCGCGCTGACAGATAAGGTCCAGGATTGCGGCTGTTTCGGCGATGCGGTGAAAATGACCAACTGGGAAACTTTCATCAAAAATATTGTGCTTGACATCTTTCTGATCATTCTGTTTATCAGGCGAAAAACATTTACCAACCTGATCCGCTTTAAGTGGCAATTACCCGGCACCATCATCGCAGGCATACTGATACTGGGGTTCGAGTGGTATAACCTCACGTACCTGCCAGTGGTCGACTTTCTCCCCTATTCCACAGGTCAGAATATCCTGGAAGGCATGATAATTCCGGAGGACGCACCACAAGATGAATTTAAAATCACGCTGATCTATCGAAAAGGGGATGTTGTGAAAAATTTCACCCTGGAGAATTATCCTGCCAATGACAGCACTTGGGAATGGGTCGATACCAAAAGTGAGCTCATCAAGAAAGGATATGTCCCACCCATTCACGATTTCAGCATTCGACGAGTCGTGAACTCTGAGGAAGAAGATATTACTTATGAGGTTTTAGAAGATCCCGGATTCACCTTTTTGGTACTCTCTTATAACATCCGGAAAGCCTCTAGAAAACATGGCCAGCAATTCAATGAGATCGCCCGTTTTGCTCACGAGCATCAACACCGGATTATCATGTTGTCTGGCTCTTCTATCGAGGATAACCAGCGCTTCAAGGACGAGACCGGCACTGATTTCGAAGTTTACAATACTGATCCAATAACCCTGAAAACCATGATTCGCAGCAACCCCGGACTCATGCTGTTGAAAAATGGTACGATCCTGGGGAAATGGCCCCATCGCGCCCTCCCCTCACCTGATAAGCTACTGAAGGAATTCCCTGAAATGGAATAAATTACGATTAGTTAATCATAAATAAAAAAATACGATGAGAAAGCAGATTGTTGCTGGTAACTGGAAGCTTAACCCCACACCATCCAACGGCGTGCAACTAGCTACCGACCTGATGAAACTGTTGAACGAGAACCCCCAACCCGAAGGAGTTGGAGTTGCCATTGCACCCCCATTTACCCATCTTATGGAAGTCGCAAAAGTTATTGATCCAAAAAAAATATGCCTGGCTGCCCAAAATTGTTCCTTTGCAGAGAGCGGAGCCTTCACTGGTGAAGTCGCTGCGCCGATGTTATCCGACATCGGAGTTATGGCTGTCATTATTGGCCACTCCGAAAGACGATCGATCTTTCACGAAGATCATGCGATCTTGGCAACAAAAGTGGACCAAGTCCTGAAACATGGAATGAGACCAATCTTCTGCTGTGGTGAAGTACTTCAGGAACGAAATGCCGGCATCCAGAACCAAATCGTTGAAAATCAATTAAAAGAGAGCGTTTTCCATCTTGAACCGGGCCAGTTTGCCAAGCTGATTATCGCGTATGAGCCGGTTTGGGCCATTGGAACCGGTGTGGTAGCTAGCAAAGAACAGGCACAGGAGATACATCGTTTCATCAGAAGCCTCATTCGTGCACGCTACGGTCAACAGATTGCCGATGACACAACCATTCTTTACGGCGGAAGCTGCAAAGCCTCCAATGCTGCTGAACTGTTTGCTCAGCCGGATGTCGACGGAGGATTGATCGGTGGAGCTTCGCTGGATGCTGTGGAATTCCACAAAATCATACACTCTTTCTAAAAGAGAAGCTTAATCATTTTTTCAAAGGCAATCCGTTATACCTTGGATTGCCTTTTTTTACTGCTGATGAAACCGAGAGGGTCCATATCACTGATTATATTGATCACCCTTATGGTGACTGCCCTCCCGCTGTATAGCCAGCAATCAGTCCGTTTTCATCCCGACCCACACCATTTTATCCAGGAGATCGAAGATCTGTTCGGGCGAAAACCTGCGAATCAGGTCAAACAAAACATTCAGGAACTGGAGCGACTGCAACGCACTGGACAAATTGAGGAGAACCAATGGATTGACCTGGCCAGTTTGGCAAACCAGCTGGATCGATTGGAAAGAAGACCCGCTAATTACATCAATCAACTGATCCGTTCCTTCTGCGCGGTAGTAACATTCACTGATCAACCCGAAGATTACCGCTACTGGTCGGAACAACTGACCAAGATGCTTTCCGTTTCGAAACCCAGCCTCAGGCTGACTATAAGTTTCCTGGAAAACACAGAGGCATTTGTCAAGGAGGGAATCCTATTTAAAGCCTCCTTTATCACTTGGAAAACACACGGAAACATCCAATTCGGCCGTGATACCGCTTTTCATTTTATTCTCAGAAATACTGAGCTGATCGCTCTTGACAGAAAAGACAGCATCGTAATATTCTCAACGTCAGGGAAATACTACCCTGACCACCAACTGTTTGTTGGAAAAGGTGGCGAGATAACCTGGGAACAGCTAGGCATACCGAAAGATCAGGTTAAAGTAAGGTTAAACCACTACCGGCTGAATCTTTCCCAATCGAGCGTCGATATCGACTCGGTCAACCTGATCGACCGACGCTATTTTAACGAACCGATTCTGGGCAGGGTTGAAAACAAAATCCTCTATGGAATCAATCCAAACCTGGCAACCTACCCAAAGTTTACTGCTTACGGGTATAACAACCGGATCAAGAATATCTTTCCAGAAATGGACTACACCGGAGGATTCATGATCCAGGGAAAAAGTCTCATCGGTACTGGTACAAGCGAAAAGCGAAGCACCCTCCAAATCTTCCGGGAGGGAACTCCCTTGTTCAGAATCGCGGCTACCCATTTCGATTTTCAAACCGTCATGGCACGAGCTGTCAACGCAGAAGCAACCATCTACATTGAATCCGACTCGATATTCCACCCGGGGATTCTTTTTCAATACAACAGTACCCAGGATGAAGTTTCCCTCTCCCGCGATGGAAAAGGATTGTCACCATCCCGATTCTTTGACACCTACCACGATTTCGACCTGGATGCCAATCTAATAAGTTGGAACAGAACTGATACCATAATCACTATCAGCAACTTACCAGGCAAGTCTGAAAACCGGGTTCTGTTTGAATCCTCAGACTTTTTCCATATTGGGCGATATAATGAGATTCTGCTGGCTGATAGAATTCATCCAGTCGTGGCAATCAAAAAGGCAGCGGATCAAATGGGCACTCATTTTTATACGCTCGACGATCTGGCTCGCTCGATGGAAAAGCCCAATCACTTGGTTGAACAGATGCTTTTGCGACTCTCATTTATGGGATTTGTACGATATAATCCTGATACCAAAGCCATTGAGGTGCTGGACCGGTCTTACAATTTTATCGAAAAGAATGCCACTATACAGGATTATGACAGTCTGCGGTTTGAATCGGTCACCAAACATCCCATCATCAATGCCCGCTTGGATATCCAAAATGGGAAGATGAAAGTAGTGGGAGTGCAGGAAATCATTTTAAGCCAGACGAGAAATGTGATCATTTACCCTCAGGAACAGACCGTCACTCTTTTGAAAGGACGAGACATTCTGTTCGATGGAGAGATTCACGGAGGTGTACTGAAATTGTCAGGAGAAAATTTTGTTTTCTCCTATCAGGACTTTGCCATCCGTTTAAATAACCTCAACCAACTGAATTTCAACGTTTTTAAACAAGACTCCTCCGATGGATCAGGAAAACAATTGATCGAGGTGGCATCAGCCATTGAGAGTACTCAAGGAGCCTTGTACATTGATCAGGCCAATAACAAGTCCGGATTAAAGGCAGAGGATTATCCAGAATATCCGCAATTTGCCACTGACACGTTTGCCTATATCTATTTCGACCATCCGGATATTGTTGGCGGGGCCTATCCTCGTGAGTCTTTCTATTTCAGGATTGACCCATTCGTTATGGCCAACATGTACGATCCCGCATTTGCCGACTCGCTCCGGCTGCCCGGACAGTTCGTTACCGCCGGCATCTTTCCTCCGATGGAATTAGAAATGAGGTACTTGGAAGACCACACTATGGGGTTCAAAGCGCTTGAAACTCCAGAAGAAGGGATCCCAGTGTACCATGGAAAGGGTAAGTTCTTCGAAAAAATCCAGATGAGCCAGGCCGGATTGATTGGGACTGGAGCTTTGGAGTACCTTGAATCACGGATGGAATCCGATACGTTTCTCTTTTTGCCCGATCAGGTGACATCACTAGTCAACACATTTGCTATCACACAGAATGACGATAGTCCGGGGCATCCCGGGATCAGCGGTGAAAAGCTCCCGGTAACCTGGCAACCCGGTCAGAATAAATTGATTGCAAGCTCGACTACAGGGCCCTTTCTCCTGTACGAGGGAGTGGAATTGGATGGCGAGATCATTCTGACTCCCAAGGGATTAGGAGGATCAGGAAAAGTTCAATACGGTCGCTATAATGTCACATCCGAAAGTATTCTGTTTTTAGCCGACTCCTTTACTGCTGATGAGTCACTCCTGAAAATTCTTGGAAGGCAACAGGATAAAAATGATGGCAACCTGGAAGCAATAAACTTCAATGCTTCTATCAATCTAAAAAATCAGCGTGCACAACTTTTCGGAATTGACACATCCTCCCAGGTGATTTTTCATCGAAACCAGTTCAAAGCCTTGCCAAAATCGGTTGAAATCGATCTGGATACAGAGACCCTGAAGATGGAATCCCCCGTTCTTTGCCAGGCACGAAGCAAGTCAGACTCCCTTCAGATACCGGCCAAAGAGGCAATCTATGGCTTGAGCAACAATCATCTTGAGGCCACTGGAGTCACGTTCGTTGATGTGGCTGATGTCAGGATCTATCCCGATCAGGAGGTGCTTTCCATCTCCGAGGGCGGGAAGATTGATCGTCTGACCAACGCAACAATGGCCAGTCGCGATACCTCCCTTCCCCACCGTTTCAGCCAGGCCATTATTGAAATCACTGACCACCGAACCTACACTGGCAGTGGTAATTATCACTATACCGATATCGCCGGCAGGGATTTTTCAATCTGGTTTCCATCAATCAGTTCGGGAGATAAGGGGATTTCCAGTGCGGACGGATCAGTACCTAAAGGAGAAGACTTTGCGCTCAGTCCGGCATTTCGCTACTATGGAGAGGTGTTTTGGGATAATAGTCGAGTTCCGCTGTTATTCAACGGCTATGCCCAGATGATGCAACCCTGCAGAAACATTCCTCTCCAGTGGATTCATTTTGAAGACATTATTTACCCGGATTCGGTATGTATACCCATTGATTCTACCACCATTAACGATGAAGGAAACACGCTGTTTAATGGCTTTTATTTGGCGAATCAGCCAGTGGAATTATACTCAACTTTTGCCGGATCTCATCTGCGTTACAGCGATGTGCCAGTGCTGAAAGCATCAGGTAAGCTATGGTATGACCAAGGGGCTCAGGTCTATCGAATCACCTCCACGGCAAAACTTAAAAATCCCGACCTAGGTGGTCCTTTATTAACCTGGAATCCAGGAAATTGCACTACAGAAGCCACTGGAATAATTGATCCTCAAGTTGATCTGGGACAAGTAAAAATCAAAGGAGCTGGACGATTGAGTCATGATCTTACCCAGGATACCATTAGTTCCGACCTAATTCTGACGATGGATTTTTATCTTGATAATAAAGCTCTTGAATACATGGCCCGATCCATCAATAGTGCGTCTACGCTGGAGCCGGTCAATTATAGTACTGCAGGTTTCAGGCAGAACCTACGGGAGTTGGCAGGCAAGGTCAGATCTGAGGAGCTATTGAATCAGCTGAGCCTGGCCGGTCGCTGGAGGAGGATTCCCGAGGAGTTTTTGCATACCTTGGTGTTCACCGATATCCAGCTGCGTTGGAATCCGGAAACCGGAACCTATCAGTCGGTTGGGAAGTTGGGGTTGGGAGCGATCCAGGGGACTCAGGAGAACAAGCGACTGAACGGGTATCTGGAGATTGTTCACCGTAGAGGTGGCGGATCATTCAATCTGTATCTGGAGATCGACCGGCAAGGGTACTTCTTCTTCACTTATAGTCGGGGAGTGATGCAATGCATTTCCGGGCCAACCTTTGATCGATTCAATACACTTATGAAAGATGTCAAGGAATCGAAGCGAACAGTTGACGGTGGGCCAGATGAGCAACCGTATCAATTCTATCCGGGCCAGGAGCGTCAGGTCCAGGAATTTCTTCGACGGTTACGGGTGGAGCGGTAGTTCTAGCACTTCGAGCTCTTCGATCCGATCGCCATTGATTTGAAACCGAACAGCAGTTCTAAACTGTTGATAACCTGACTTTCCCGCAGCTCCCGGATTCACCTGAAGCAGTTTGAAGTCATGATCATATTTGACCTTTAAGATGTGAGAATGGCCGCACACAAAGA
This sequence comes from Bacteroidales bacterium, assembly GCA_012523435.1. GTDB lineage: Bacteria > Bacteroidota > Bacteroidia > Bacteroidales > UBA12481 > UBA12481. The sequence continues at coordinate 10,751 of JAAYIP010000057.1, forward strand.
GTTTGGGCTGGAATGCACGAAATCTGCGCACCACCTCCGGAATATAACGGCCTGAATAGAATCCGATGTGTGTCATCAGGACAGGCACCTCTTCGATAGTGAACTCCAGGAACTCAGGCACCATTCTTCTGACATCCCAATCATCGATATTACCATAAACTCCTCTCAAAGGCTTGATAGCCGCCAGGGTATCAAGCACATCGGTTGATCCGGCATCGCCGGCATGCCAGATCTCATCACAGTTCTCGAAAAATCGCATTACAGCATCATCGAGATAGCCATGTGTGTCAGACAAAACTCCTATATTGACCATACGTCAAAGATAATTCCTCATGATGGTTAAATTTACACCAGCAAACAATTATCAGCTATGCTAAAGAGAAAAGTCCTGGTGCTGCTGGTTATCTTTCTATCGATAGGAGTCAGCTCCCTGATCGCCCAGGAGGAGACAAAA
>JAAYIP010000058.1 GCA_012523435.1 Bacteroidales bacterium
GCTAAAATTATGCCGATGAAAATTCTCATCATCAACGGACCTAATCTAAATCTGCTCGGTAGTCGCGAGAAATCAATTTACGGTAATCAGTCGTTTGAGTCCTACCTGGCTATGCTCCAGGATCTTTTTCAGGATTTCACTATCGACTATTTTCAGAGTAACGTGGAGGGGGAAATTATTAATAAACTGCACGAAGCAGCTACTCAATACCAGGGAATTGTCCTAAATGCCGGCGGATATACCCATACCTCCGTCGCTATCGCTGACGCCATCGCCGCAATAACCATACCCGTTACCGAAGTGCATATCTCAAACCTGCTCACCAGAGAAACATTCCGGCATACCTCCCTGATCAGCCCTAAATGCGCCGGTTCGATCATGGGGTTCGGCTTGGATTCCTATCGTTTGGGTATCGAAAGTCTTCGGGTTATTTCTGCAAAATCTTGAAGGACAGAATAATAACGCCATTATTTTAACCAAAAAACTACTTGGAATGTACCTAAAACACACGAAAATTGTGGCTACGATTTCTGATTTTCGTTGTTCAGAAGAGTTTATTCGGGAGCTGTTTGAAGCTGGCATGAACGTCGTTCGGATCAATACAGCTCATCAGGATCTGGAGGGATCACGTAAAGTGGTCGAGGTGGTCCGAAAAGTTTCCGATCATATAGCTATTCTCATTGATACAAAAGGACCAGAAATCAGAACAACCGTCTGCCGTGATCCGATTGAAGTGGGTGCGGGAGATCTTATCGAGGTGGTAGGGAATCCGGATCTGCCTTGCATCCCTGGACGGATCTGCGTGAATTTGAATGGATTTGCAAAACACCTGGCTCCTGGGAACCAAATACTGATTGATGATGGAGATATTGGAATGACCGTTCTGGAGATCAAAGGAGACGTCGTCGTCTGCCGGGTGATCAATTCTGGCCATATAAAGTCAAGGAAAAGCGTCAATGTGCCTGGTGCCCGACTGAATCTTCCAGCTCTTAACGAAAAAGACCGGTAGTATATCCAGTTTGCCATTGATCATGATATCGAATTCATCGCACACTCGTTTGTCCGGACAAAAGAAGATGTTCTGGAGATCCAAAAAATCTTGGATCAACAAGGATCGCCAGTCAAGATTATCGCAAAAATCGAAAACCAGGAGGGGGTGGATCATATCCATGAGATATTAAACCATGTCTATGGTGTCATGGTGGCCCGGGGCGACCTAGGGATTGAGATCCCGGCCGAACAAATTCCGGGGATCCAAAGAAGGTTGATCCGGGAGTGCATTCACCGGAAAAAGCCGGTGATCATTGCCACCCAGATGCTGCATAGCATGATTGAAAATCCCAGACCTACCCGAGCAGAGATCTCAGATGTGGCCAACGCTATCTATACCGGCACCGATGCACTAATGTTGAGTGGCGAAACAGCCTACGGAAACTATCCTGTAGAGGCAGTGCGCACCATGACCAATGTCGCCCGGGAAGTGGAAAATAACCGAGAGGTGACAGGTATAACTATCTCATCTATAGATAATAAGATTGCTGCCTTTCTGGCAAACGCCGCGTTCAGAGCATCGACAGAATTGCATACTTCTGCCGTGATCATTGATACCCTCACTGGCCGTACCGGGCGCTACATGGCCGCTTTCAGGAGTGGAAACCCTGTCTATGCCGCATGTTATACCCAGCGGGTAGTTAGGGAATTGGCTCTTTCCTACGGCATTGTGCCATTCTTTATCGTGAAAAGAGCGAATACCGATATTTTTAAACGGGATGTGGCTGCCTATCTGTTAGAAAAAGGGCAAATCAAACTTACAGATCGCATTGCTCTGATTGGCGGGAGTTTTGGGCCGCAGAAAGGAGCCTCGTTTCTCGAAATCACCCGACCGAAAGATATCCTGGCTCATCTTCCCGGTTAGGGCTGATGAATCTCCTGCCGGATTTGTTGGCTAATCTTCCGAAATTGATCAAGAATTTCCTCCTCATCGATATTCGGAAAAACTCGCTGCTCCATGACCAGCTGACCATTAATGATGACTGATTCGACATCTCCTGAATGCATGGCATAAGCAATGGTGTTGTAAGGGTCAAAAGGTGGATACCAATGTGGACCACCAGGGTCTATGATGGTTATATCGGCTAACTTGCCAACCTCCAGGCTTCCTAATTGTTGACCCATCCCGTAACCCTGAGCTCCGTTGATAGTAGCCATTTTTAACAGCTCGGGTGGGGTAATAACCGTCGGATCTTGGTAGATGACCTTCTGAACCCGTGCTACCTCTTGCAGTTCCCTAATCATACTCTGATGATTATTGCTGGCCGGACCATCAGTTCCGATAGAAACATGGATACCCTTTTTTGTTAGCTTCTTTAGTTGAAGACTGCCCGAGCCTAACTTCATATTCGAATTGGTGATGGTAGCAGTGGTAGTTCCACTTTCTGCCAGTATATCCAGGTCTTCGTCGTTGAAATATAGACCGTGATGAGCAACCGTTTGTGGACCCAAAAAACCTAGGTCGGATAGATATTTGGCCGGTGATTTTCCGTAACGTGATGTGATGGTTTCAACTTCCTTGATGGTTTCAGAAAGATGAATGTTAGAGCAGATATTCAGTTCTTTAGCAAGTTCAGCAGCTTTTCGGATCACGTCAGGAGAACAGGTGTAAGGCGCATGTGCTGCCACTGAGATCGTGATCAGGGGATGATCTTGGAATTCATTAAACATTTCCCTGGTGTGGCGAAGGGTGGCGAATGCGGCGGGGTGGCTTGGCGTAGGAAAATCCATCACTCCTTCTCCAAGGATAGCACGCATGCCTATTTTATCCGCTGCCCTGGCTACCTCTTCTTCGAAGAAATACATGTCGGAAAAGGTTCCAGTGCCGCTCCGGATCATCTCCATCATTGAAATTAAGCTCCCGATATAGACCGTTTCTGGTGAGATAAACCGTTTTTCAGCTGGCCAGATAAAGTGGTTTAACCAACCATCAAGGCTTAAATCGTTTCCTAGCCCCCTGAAGATCGACATGCCAGCATGGTTGTGGCTATTAAACAGGGCTGGAATGATGATGCGCCCATCAGCATGGAGTATCCGGCGAGCTTTGACTGCCTGTTGAGCAGCATCGTCAGGGCCAATGTGGTGAATCCGGTTGCCAATGATGTGAATGACGCCCGGATCATATTCCGTAAAGTGCTCATCCAGCGTGAGTATTTTGGCCCCAGTGACGACTAGGTCTATCGGTATTTGATCTTTCATTTTTGCAATAAAATAAAATCGTGAACCGATGCGTGAGTCATCCACTTCTTCACCTCTTTCAGAATAACTTCTTCATCCATGGTCAATACTTTCCGGTCTTCCATCAGCATGCGCCCAGCAACCACCGTTGTTAGAATGTTCTCATTCTCCATGCTATACGCGATCTGTGCATAGGGATCATAGTCAGGGAGCATATTGCTTGCCGCTGCGTCAATGATCATGAAATCAGCCGAGAATCCCTGGCTCAGTACTCCAGTGGTGTTACCCAGGCCGAAGATGGCGGAATTTACACCGGTTGCCATAAGGATCACCTCCTTGGCTGGCAGAACGGATGGATCTAACCGATTCATTTTGTGCAGCTTGGCTGCAGTCTGCAATTCGTTGAGCATGCTCAGGCTATTGTTAGAAGAGGCACTGTCTGTGCCAAGTCCCACGCGGATGCCCCGCGAAACCAAGTCGGGAACATCACAGATGCCACTACCCAACATCATATTGCTATGAGGATTGTGAATTACGCTAACGCCCTTATCGACAAAGATTTGTTTGTCTTCCTCGGTTAGATGAACGCCATGAATGGCAATAAAATCTGAGCTCAGCACTCCGGAATCCTGAAGCCAGCCAACGGGGGTTCGGTTAAAATTCGCAAGGAAGCTGTCAACTTCGCGTTTGGTCTCAGCGACATGACTACAGATCTTGATCTGATGGTGGTGGGCAAATTCTCCTGCCTGATGGTATAAGGATTCGGAGCAGGTAAAGGGAGCGTGTAAAACGAGATAGACATGCAGCAATGGGTGGTTGCCATATCGTTCAAGTAGTCCCTCGGTGACGGAAAATCCATCTTCAGGGTCCTGCACCGATGGCGTCGGTGAGCTGAAGAGTGCTTCGCCTAGAAATCCTCGTAGTCCACTCTCTTCGATTGCTTTAGCGGCATAGGTTGAATAAAAATTCATGTCGGCCAGCGTTCCGGTGCCGCTACGAATCATTTCCAGCAGGGAAAGACAGGAGCCCAGATAGACATTTTCCGGGGTGCAAAAGCGCTTCTCTAGAGGCCAGATCACCTGCTCAAGCCATTCATGCAGCCGCAGGTCAGTTCCCAATCCACGGTAAAGCGAAACGCTCAGATGCGTGTGCGCGTTAAAAAAGGTAGGCATGATCAGGCGGTTAGTAGCATTGATGATCCGATTGGCACGAACCTCATCAGGGTAGGATTTACGTTCTCCAACGTAGGCTATCCTGCCGTTTTTAACCAGAATCAGCCCATCATCATATTCCGTAAAATCATGATCTAACGTCAGAATATGACCACCTGTAATCGCAATATCGTAAAGCTCATCCATTGACATTTCCCCAAAGTTTGATCTGATAAACAGCGCAGAGTGCTACCAGAAAAAGGATGAGGTCATATCCCCAAAAATCGGCGATAGGCTCCAGACCTAATTCAAAATACATCCGGAAAGTACTCATCATGATTGGCAACGATCGGGGTAAAAGTATTAATTTTACAGGGTAATCGTTTGTGTGATGAGACAAAAATGGCGTTTTTTGGTGTTCTTGCTGATGATTCCGACCCTCTTGGTGGCTCATCCGTTACACTTGTCATTTA
>JAAYIP010000319.1 GCA_012523435.1 Bacteroidales bacterium
AGGAACGGAATCAAATGAATTGATTTACAATATCATAGCTGAGGATTCCGGATTGCATGATGTAATGTTAACAGCTTGGGCAGAAGGAGAGTCTGTACGGGACAGCTTTCAATACTTTGTTCGATCGGGGGATTTTTACCGGGATTTGCCGGATGGTGTAGTGGATGGTATTAATTATCCAGATGATCAGAGTGCTATTTTGGTACTTTTTGCTCCGGGGAAAGAGCATGTGTTTTTGATTGGTGACTTCAATGACTGGCAAGTTGATCCAGATTATCTGATGTATAAAACACCTAACAATGAACGATTTTGGATCGAAATAGAAAATCTGGAACCCAGGAAAGAGTATATATTTCAGTATTTGGTTGATGGAGAGTTAAGGATTGCTGATCCGTACACCACAAAGACTTCGGATCCTTGGAGGGACAGTCAGATTAGTTCGACGGTATATCCGGATCTAATTTCTTATCCGATGGGTAAGACCACGGAGATTGCGTCTGTGTTGCAGACAGCCAAGCCAGTTTATCAGTGGCAGGTGAATGATTTTCAGAAGCCAGATCAGTCCAATTTGGTGATATATGAGTTACTCGTCAGGGATTTCACGCAATGCCACACTTTTGCCTGTATGCTTGACACGCTGGATTATTTGGAGCGACTGGGTATTAATGCGATTGAGCTGATGCCGGTATCGGAATTTGAGAACAATGACAGTTGGGGATACAATCCCTCCTTTTATTTTGCGCCAGACAAATATTATGGTCCGGCTGATGATCTCAAGGCCTTCATTGATGCGTGTCATGCCCGGGGTATTGCGGTGATTTTGGATATGGTTCTCAACCATTCGTATGGTCAGTCGCCTTTAGTCAGGCTTTATTGGGACAGTGAGAATGAGCGGCCCTCTGTTGATAATCCCTGGTACAATGTACAATCGCCTAATTCTGTTTTCAGTTGGGGATATGATTTTAACCATGAGAGTATTCACACGGAGCGTTTTGTTGATCGGGTGAATGCGTATTGGCTTGAGGAGTTTCGTTTTGATGGTTTTCGGTTTGATTTTACCAAAGGGTTTACGAACACGCCTGGTGATGGTGGGGCTTATGATGCCAGTCGGATTCAGATTTTGAAGCGGATGTATGATCAGATCAGGGAGGTTAGTGGTGATGCGTATGTGATTTTGGAGCATTTTGCTGATAATCGGGAAGAGCGCGAGTTGAGCAGTTACGGGATGTTGATTTGGGGGAATGTCAACTATAACTATCGGAAGGCCAGTTCCAGTTTTTTCTTAGAGGGCAAGTCGGATTTTTCGAGTATTTCCTGGATGAAGCGTGGTTGGACTGTTCCACATTTAGTTGGTTATATGGAGAGTCATGATGAAGAGAGGTTGATGTATGAGTGTTATTACTGGGGCAACACGACCAATCCGGAATACCGGGTGAAGGACACGACGGTAGCTTTGAGTCGGATGGAGCTTGCGGCCAACTTTTTCATTCCTATTCCGGGGCCGAAGATGATTTGGATGTTTGGTGAGTTGGGATATGATTATTCCATCAATTATAATGGACGGGTAGGTCGCAAGCCGATCAGGTGGGATTATCAGTCTGACTGGCGGCGTGAGAGGGTTTACGAGGTTTATGCTGTTTTGAATCAGTTAAAGCAGGAGCATTTGGTGTTTACCACGGCGGATTACGCTTTGAATTTCTCCGACACCGTCAAGCGTATTAGTCTGAATCACAGCACGATGAATGTTACTATACTTGGAAATTTTGGAACTTATCCATCGATGGGTGATCCTGAATTTCAGCACACGGGTTGGTGGTATGAGTTATGGACTGGTGATTCTTTGGAGGTGATTGATACTCGTTCGAAGATTATATTGATGCCGGGGGAGTATCGGTTTTACACGGACATCAGGTTAGACCGGCCCGACATTATTTCGGGGATTGGGTCGCAAGTTTTGCGCAACAGGACATCTAAAGTTGAGATTTATCCCAATCCAGCCAGTGGCAAGGTGATGGTGAGGACCAGTGTGACCGGGGGGTTAGTGAGATATCGTCTCTTGGATCTTCAGGGTCGTCAGGTAGGGGGTGGTGATGTGATGCTGGATACGGTTCAGGGTCTTTTCGAGGTGGATTTAAGTGGATTGCAGCCTGGGATTTATTTAATTGAGGTAGCAGGAGCCAGATCTGGTGGTGTGGGGAAGGTTATGGTGAGGTAGCATCACTTTTGGCACATTTCTCTACTTTCTTTTTCTTTTGATAGACCTGACAGGTCTTAAACCTGTCAGGTCTTTTCCTTTTTGGTGGTTTTTGTGCATCTAAATGGTAATTAATAAATTTCTAAAAAGGAGACTACCATGAATTCGTTTGGACCACTTGAATATGGCCAGGTTTATCACATTTTTAACCGGGGTGTTAACAAAATGGATATTTTTCGGACCTCGGCAAACTATCAATATTTTCTTCATCAGTACAATAATTATATTGATCCAGTGGTAGATACCTTTGCCTGGTGTTTGCTGAAAAACCATTTTCATCTTCTTGTTAGGGTAAAAACTCTTGATGAGATATTTAAAAACCTGTCAGGTACTTACCAACCTGACAGGTTACAACGGGTTACTCCATCAAGGCAATTTTCCCATTTCTTTAATGCTTATGCCAAGGCGTTTAATAAACAGGAGGAAAGATCGGGTGCCCTTTTTGAGCGACCATTTCAGCGAAAGATAGTTGATAATGAAGCCTATTATCGTCAACTGGTGATATACATCCATCAAAATCCTGTCCATCATAAACTGATTGATTCTGCCGATGATTATCCATGGGCTTCATTCCCATGCTTTTTTAATATGGAACCTACAAGAGTGGCCAAAGAGAGGGTTCTGAGTTGGTTTGACTCGATTAATTCTTTCAAGAAGCTTCACAAAAGGGAGCTTGCTGATCAAAGTCTAATGCGATATCTGATGGATATCTAGAGGGAAAATAGACCTGTCAGGTCTAAAACCTGACAGGTCTATTTTTTTGTAACTTTGAAATATTTCCAATTTTTAACCTCTTTACTCATGATCACCCCTTTCGCCTCCGCCATCCTCCAAGGCCTCCCCAGCGACTTGCCACCTTACCTACCTTTCGACCCTGAAGTCAACCACGCACCTGTCAGGAAAGATATCCTGACCAAACAGGAAAAAGCCCTGGCCCTGAGAAATGCACTCCGATACTTCCCAAATCATCAACATGAAACCCTCGCCCCCGAATTCCTCCAGGAACTTCTCACCTACGGACGAATTTATATGTACCGATACCGCCCTCAGTACGAAATGAAAGCCCGACCTATCAGCGAATACCCGCACAAATCCAAACAGGCGGCCGCTATTATGCTGATGATCACCAATAACCTCGACCCCCGCGTTGCTCAACACCCCCACGAACTTATCACCTACGGCGGTAATGGCGCCGTCTTTCAAAACTGGGCCCAATACCTCATTACGATGAAGTACCTGGCCGAAATGACCGATAACCAAACCCTGGTCCTCTACTCCGGACACCCCCTCGGCCTCTTCCCTTCCCACCCCGAAGCACCACGCGTTGTGGTCTCGAACGGAATGGTAATCCCGAATTACTCAGCTCAGGACGACTGGGAACGCCTCAACGCCCTCGGCGTATCACAGTATGGCCAAATGACAGCCGGATCATTTATGTATATCGGCCCACAAGGTATCGTCCACGGAACAACCATCACCGTCCTGAATGCCGGTAGAATGAAAAGCAAAAACCCATCCGAAACCCTTGCAGGTAAAGTATTTGTTACATCCGGGCTCGGAGGGATGTCAGGCGCCCAGCCAAAAGCTACCGTCATCGCCGGCGGCGTATGCCTGGTGGCTGAAATCAACCCTAAAGCTACCCAAACCCGATATTCCCAAGGATGGGTCGATGAAGTCTATCATGACCTCGATAAACTCCTTATTCGAACGGACCATGCCCGAAAACAGAAAGAGGCCGTCTCCCTGGCATACCAAGGAAATGCCGTCGACCTGTGGGAGAAATTGGCCACCGAAAACTTTGAAATCGACCTGGGATCCGACCAAACCTCTCTCCATAACCCCTGGGCCGGCGGCTACTACCCTGCCGGAATCCCCTTCGATGAGGCTAATAACCTCATCCGTAAACAACCCGAACAGTTCAAGGTTCTGGTCAAAGATTCTCTCCGACGCCAAGTGAACGCTATTAACCAAATGAGCTCCCATGGAATGTATTTCTGGGATTATGGTAATGCCTTCCTGCTCGAGTCAGGACGCGCTCATGCTGACGTCTTTAATCCTGATGGATCCTATCGCTATCCTTCTTATGTCCAGGATATTATGGGGCCACTATTCTTCGACTACGGCTTCGGCCCGTTCCGTTGGGTCTGTACCTCTAATAACTCAGCCGATCTGAAAACTACCGACCGGATAGCTGAAGAGGTGCTGACCAACCTGCTAGCTGCTTCCAACCCGGAAACCAGAAGACAAATGGAAGATAACCTCCACTGGATCAAACAAGCAGGCCAAAATAACCTCGTGGTCGGATCCCAAGCCCGTATCCTATACGCCGATGCTCTAGGTCGGATTAAAATCGCCGAAGCATTTAACCAAGCTATCGCTCATGGCGAAATTTCTGCACCGATTGTCCTCGGACGCGATCACCACGACGTCTCGGGAACTGATTCACCATTCCGCGAAACTTCCAATATCTACGATGGATCCTCCTTTACCGCCGATATGGCCGTCCAAAATGTTATCGGAGATGCCTTCCGCGGTGCTACCTGGGTCTCCATCCATAACGGAGGCGGAGTCGGCTGGGGTGAGGTTATTAATGGTGGCTTCGGATTGGTTCTCGATGGATCCGAACAAGCAGCCCGACGACTGAAATCAATGCTGTACTGGGATGTTAATAATGGAATCGCCCGACGTAGCTGGGCCCGTAACCCTGGAGCTGTTAGTACAATCCAAAAGGCTATGGAACAAAATCCGCAGCTGAAAGTAACTGTCCCAACTATCGCTACCGATGAGATTATTAACCAAACTCTGGAAGAATTTTTGTAATTTTATCTATGTAGGATTAACTCTTCTGCTATGAAAGCCTTAAAACCACTCATCGCTTCTGTTCTTTTACTTCTTCCTGCCCTCTTTCAAGGCTGTGAACCCGTGGAAGGAGATCCAAATCTGGCTGGAGCCTGGAACTGCAAGGAAACTAGCCAGATCTTTATGAAGCGGGCTAACCTGACCAGCACGTTTACCGTGACCTTCGTCAGAGATGCCGTCAATACAAACCAGTACCATATCAAAAATTTCTACCGACTGGGAGATCAGGTTACAGTCACCGTCCTTAAAGATGGTTATACCATCACTATCCCAAAACAAAGCGTTGATGGCTTCTTGTTCGAAGGATCAGGTTCCCTGAATGATGACTATACCCTGATCAATATGACCTATACAGCTGATGATGGCGGCGGACAGGTGGATCATGTTGCCGCTGAAATGAGTAGATGAAAGAGTTATTGTCGGGCTTAATTAGATAATGATCAGATGATCAAATTATCAAATTATCAAATTATCAGATATCTATAATCTCTCAACCAGAACTACAGCATAGGCAGTTACCCCTTCGCCAGTCCCCGTATAACCCATCTTTTCCGAAGTGGTGGCTTTAATGGATACCTGCTCCACCATAATACCCATCACACTCGCTAACACGTTCCGCATCTCTTCAATGCGCCCGGCTAGTTTCGGCTTCTCCAAACAAATCGTTGAATCGATGTTAACAACCCGCCAGCCTCTATCGTTTAGGAGCTGAATGGTCCGAGTTAACAGGATCTTGCTGTCAATGTCCTTATAGACAGGCGATGTGTCGGGAAAGTGCTGGCCGATATCCCCTAATGCAAGAGATCCTAATAAGGCATCACAGATGGCGTGAATCAACACGTCACCATCCGAATGCCCCAAGGTGCCTCTTTCAAATGGAATCGCTATCCCTCCAAGAGTGAGACTCCGACCTTCAACCAGCCGGTGTACATCGTATCCAAATCCAATTCGAAACATTTTGTGACTAGCGTCTCTCTCCCTTCAGCCCGGCAAAGTCAAAGAGCAGACTAAACCGTAACGTGTTGGCTAGCGGATGATTCTGGTAAATGGGAACCAAATAGGCGAAGTCTAATCCAAAGACATTAAGCCTGAGCCCAATACCAACTGTGAAGTATTTTCGGTTACCCTTGGTCGAATGCTCATGAAAGTATCCCCCACGAATGGCAAACTGCTTGGCATACCAGTATTCCAAACCAGCCGAGTAGGTGATCTCATTCAACTCTTCAATCATCCCGCCAGGAGCATCATAGAACGAACGGAACATCCCGACCGGAACGGAAACGTTGGGGTTGTACCCAGCCCGAATAACCGGGTTTCCCTCAAGATCTGCAGTATCACTAAGAGGATAGTATTCAGGCGGAGTCGGAATCATGAGCTTATTTAAATCGAGAGCCAGGGTGAGACTGTTATAATCGTCAAAGTCAATCGTAAAGGCAGTTCCAAGCCTTAAATTGATCGGAATAAAGTCCTTGTCCGACCCTTTGGTGTAACCCATTTTCGATCCAATGTTGGAAATGTTGGCTCCGAAAGCAATGGTTCCGTCGTAATCACCTAATATCAAATCACTATTGCGATAATAGAAGGAAACATCAGAGGAATAAGCCATCCCGGGAGTGGATTCAACACCCCCTACAAATTGCCCACCTGTCAGGTTTGAGTAAATGAAACGAAAAGCCAAACTGCCCGAAAACCGATCCGAAAAGGCCCTCGCATACGCAGCATCAAAAGTAAATTCATTTGGATTATAATTGCCCGTCGGATTGCCAACAATATCCGTGAAAGCAATGTCCCCTAAAGCGAAGTAACGAAGAGAAAATCCAATGACCTGCTCGTTGTCAATACGCTTATAACCAGATAAATAAGCTAGATTGATGTCCTTAATCAGCTTCCTTAACCACGGAGTATACGAGATCGAAATCCCCATATCATTCGGAGCAAAGGCATATTTGGCCGGATTCCAATGCATGGAATTGGCATCTGGAGATAAAGCAACCCCAACATCCCCCATGCCACCAGATCTTGAATCCTGGGCAATGGTTAAAAAGGGAACAGCAGAGGTTACCGTATTGATCTTTCCGGATAACTCGTCAGTGGAAATTTGAGCGCTGGCTGTCCATGTTAATAACATGCTGATTAGGAGTGTAATGCCAGACTTAAGGATTACCTTCATCTATATAATTATTTTGCCGACAAATATACTGATTATTCCATGTAGGCTGTTAGTCTATTCTCAAAAACAGGATTTTCAGTATTTTATTGCGGATTGATTGGACATTATTTCAGGATCACCAGCTTCTGAAAAGCCTCCTTGGATTTTCCATCAGCAGTCCTGATCCGAACCCGATAAAAATAGGTTCCCCGACCAATGGGATCCCCAAAGTCGTCCAGCCCATCCCAGGAAATTGGCCCGACACGGTAGGATCCTGCCCCAACCTGAGTTTGGTTAGCCTGAATATATTCAAAACTCTTGACCAACTTGCCACTGATGGTGTACACTTGCAGCAAAACCTCCATGTCCTGATGCCCCTGATTATGCTCAAAATAGAAGTCAGTATGGGTGGTGAACGGATTGGGGTAGTTTAATACATGCTCAATTACGACTTCCTCTGAACTTACCACACTAAAACTGAGCTCTGCTTCCGATGAGTTGTTGACGATGTCCCACACTTTTACCTTAATGGTATGGTCGCCAGGTTCCAATTGACTGAGCGGATACCGAATGGTCCCTGAACGATAGTCGTCTAAATCGGATTCGTAGTAATCGTTCAACACTAGAGCATTTTGCTGATTCCCATTGAGGATAGCCGTGATATCATGCCCTATCCCGTTACCAGTCGTGTTTATTCCACTTTCATCCTTCACTCGGATTAAAAGAATTGGATCTTCATTGGTAATCCCTCCGCTAACAAATGACGAGTCATTCATGAAAATGTCAAGCTCTGGCCCTTGACGATCATTTATCTCTTCTCCGCTCGATTCTCCGAAAAGAACCGTCTGATTTACTCCTGATGCATCGCGTTGATCATCAGAAGCATAGAAGGAGAATTTGCCTGAACCAACTTGATAGGCCATGTCCTTCGGAACAATGAATGAAAAGGTGAACTCTCCATTCGTAACGCTCGCTTTCCCTTTAAAGAGAATACTGTTCTGAACCTGAAACTCCATGACCGGCCCACCATCGTTGGCCAGATTATTCATCGTCATCTCTTTATCGTAAATGGTTGGGACGACCTGACCATTAAAGTCGATCAATTTATTGCCTTGTAAATCAGTAATATGTCCTTGAACTGTTGCTGCTGATAATGCCTTCAGCGTGTCACTGAAGACCTCGAGGGATTTTCCATTGATATCAGTCATTTCAACCCGGTAATCCGGATAGCTCAATCGAAGTGCGGGATCGCCCAAAAGAGTGAAACTTAGTTTGTTAATTTCTTCTCCAATGGCATTTTTGGTGAGCCGCATAATATCCCCTAAACCATATTTTTCCCCCTGAGTGTCCCGTCCAAAGACATAATTGTAAAACTCCCGGTTGAGATAGTAATTTGGGGCAGAGTAAACTAACCGAGTGGTTGAAAACAGTCCGATCCCGCCACCTTTTGGATTCAAGAGAACCCATTCTCCTGCAGAGATTTCTACGTCATCAAACCGACTAAACTCGCAGGTGGCAGTCATGAATAAGGGCAACCTAACCGAATTGTCCCAGTTTTTGATATCTGAAATGGTCAGGATCTCCTCATGAGCTAGTCCGCGCTCACTGCCATGCCCCAGGTAGTTCATGATCAGTGCTCCTTTCTTCATCCGATTGCCGATTGCGCGGTTAACGTCTGGGTAACGGGCTCCGGCGGGCAGAATGTATTGCTGAAAAGCATCGAGATAGATCTTCTCCAGATTAAATGACGGATGCTTCGACGTAATCAGCCTTGCTAATGCATCAGCATCTCTCATGTGAGAATTGTTGTCTTCATCATCACCAATCATGCAAATCATGTTTCTCCAGTCGCCCATGGCCGACTGAGCATAATAGTTCCTATTCTTATTGATCACTATCGATGCTTCTGAGCTGTTCGAGACGGGCAACCGGCCAATACCGATATCGAGCAGACCCGACTGGATCTGTTCGCCGGTGTCGAGCAGTCCGAAGTAGTCGTCCGTTACATAGGAGGTCGTCGGAAAGAGTGATTCATGGGATTGATAGGTCGGGAGAAGATTGGCAAAATCGGCAGAAGTGTTTTTATTATCGAAGGATCCATCGCCAAAGAAGAGGAAATATCTGAGCCTGGAGGCTGTGCCATCGGTTCGGTCGTAAAACATTTTCAGGAAGTCTCGGATTGCTGTGATGTCTCGTATCCCAGATGAAAACTCGTTATAGACTTCTTCAGGTGTAACCAGAACGGAATTGATACCTTCCATGTCTTGGTGAATCTGGGAAAGCTCCCTGGCATAGTCAGCCAACCCGGGTTGCACCAAGATAATCATATCGGGTGTGGGCATAGCATGCAGGTTCTGGTTGGGTATCAGCCCGACACCCTCGCCAGAATAGTGCGGTATCGGTAGCGTTTCGGAGTTCGGGTCGAAGAGAACATACTCACGGATCTGGGAAACAGAGGCAATAAATTCCGTGGAATTACTCTGATACGTGGTTCTCTGTTGCCTGATTTCGGTTGGTGTTGTGACGTCCCATACCAAGCACTCCGGATTGGTGTTGCTGATCCTGAATCGGCCAGTTCGGCTGGGGCGGGTGCTCCGAGAATCCCGGAATAGTAGCTGATCGCCATTGTAGGCCAACTGACACCGGGTATTCAGCGTCAGATAATCGAGCCACCCTTTAGCAGCCGGGTTGCTGGGAACAAACTGGATGAGTACGGTAAACTGATCTCCTGGTGGGGTAAACTCGCTGTGTGTCAAGGCTGTTGATGCAAAGAGAGCCTCGTAGTTATTCGTGTTCACACCTGGTAATTCTACCGTTGCAAACCGGCTTTCTCCCTGGTATAGGTAAAACTTCGAATCCGGGCTGGAACGGGAAGAACGAGCCCATAGGGCAGATGTAATCTTGACTGGCTCTGTGGGGATCCGATTTGGGAAATGAAATGAGTAGCCGTGGCGCAACAGAACCTCGAAGTGAGTCCAGCACCACTGGCGACCGCTTTTGATCAGATTGATCGAATCAATCTCCCTGTAATCGTATGCATCATAGGAAGTTATATCAACCTGTGGAGTAGTGCCCGGGTTAGATGCCAGTTCGATTTGTTGACCGGGTCCAAGATCCTCTGTTACAAAATAATAGGCTACATCGGAGAATTGGTGAATCTGGTGGACAAATCGGGTTTGGCTTTCCTCATATTTCCAGCTGACCGGCCCTGTGGCGTAAAAAAGAAGATAATCGCCCTGATCCCAGGTGTTATTGTTACCTTTATTAATATAGAGAGGGCTTTCAAGGAGATCGTCGTACCGATCCTCTGATGAATCATAGGCCAGCTGGGTTCCGCCATTCCCGTAGATTCTGACATGATCGGGATTCTGAATGCCGATAGCTCTCAGATCGGAATAGGTCAACTTGTGAATTCCAGTCTGTTTGATGCTGATTTTGTACCAGGTGCCTGTTGCCAAAACTGAACTCGCAGCGTACGAACGGCTTTTAAGGTTCCGGGTGGTTGGGGGTGTTTCTGAAGCTGTTGACCTGACTATTGGACGGAAGCTCACTAATCGCTCCAACACCCCAGTGGAAGGATTTTTTCTAAAGGGAACGAAGGAGTATCGGACAAAAGACTGTTTCCGCTCTATCAGAAGATCACTGGTTACCGTGATCTCCCCGGTGAGGGTTTTAATTTCTTCGGGAAGGGTCTGATCCTTATCTTCGGGTATCGCCTCGAAAACCAAGCTGCTAAGCGTTACCAAAGGTGCCTGCCCATTGATGCTGCCGCCCCATGGAAGCCTCTCTGAATAGCGTGGCAAAGTTCCAGCTCCCTCCGGATAGTGCCCGACATCAAAAGTCAAGGCATCCTGCCAATGAATTCTCCTTATATCCTGATCCTGAGCACAGAGCGGCTGCCAGGCTATCTGTGCCAGGAGCAGTATTCTCCAAATTGTCGTATTTATGCGGTATCCAGAATTCATTTTCACAAGGATAAGTGGTGCAAAATAGTCAACTCCACACTAATTCAGAAATTGGCCCGTTATCAGCCAAAACGTCTTCCGTTTGTGGAAATTGTCCTGAAAGATTCGCTCCTTCTGGTTTTTTTCAACAAGGAGGTTGAAAAATAAAACCAGTTTACTAGCGTTAGTTAGAACGTAATAGGTGGATTTTTGATAATTTCCGCCCCAAATGGCGGAGCGGTTGAAGTGATTTTGAGAACTAATAGTAACTTTACCAGTTGATTTTAACTTATTGATCGCTATGAAAATCAGGAAGTTGAGTGTTTTCATAATTGGACTTGCAGGATTGGTGGCCTTGGTGGGATGCCAAAATTCCGGATTGACTTCAGGATCTGGGAAATCCTCTTCCAAAACTGGCTGGAAATACAACGATATCAAAAACGGTGGTTTCGAATATATTGCCAAATTCAAGCAGGCACCGGGACCGGGGCTGGTTTTCGTAGAAGGTGGAACCTTTACGATGGGGCGTGTGGCTGATGATATTCGTTATGATTGGAATAATATCCCCCGGCGAGTTACGGTATCCTCTTTTTATATGGATGAAACCGAGGTGACCAATACGGACTACAGGGAATATCTCTACTGGCTCAACCGGGTTTTTGCAGAGTATCCCCAAATTTACCAGGATGCTTTGCCCGATACCCTGGTATGGCGTAGTGCCTTGTCTTTCAACGAACCGATGGTTGAATACTACTTCCGTCACCCTTCATACAATGATTATCCGGTTGTCGGTGTAAGTTGGTTACAGGCAACCCGTTACTGTGACTGGCGAACTGATCGTGTGAACGAATTGATGCTGATAAAAAACGGTATTTTAGAGCATGACCCAAATCAGCGCGGAGCCAATCATTTTAATACGGAAGCCTATTTGGCTGGGCAGTATGAAGGGGTTGTCAGACAGGACCTTCCCAGTCTTGATCCAAACCAGGACACCCGTAAAGCTAGAATGGAAGATGGGTTTTTCTACCCCAAATATCGTCTCGCAACCGAAGCTGAATGGGAATTTGCTGCTTTAGGCATGACGGCTGACGACGAAATTATTGCCGAGAAACAGATGTACCCGTGGAAGGGTAATTACACCCGTAGTGATGAGCGCCGGACTAAAGGCTTAATGGTAGCCAATTTTGCCCGGGGCAGAGGTGATTATATGGGAGTTTCCGGAGCTCTGAATGATGCTTATGCTTACACATCTCCGGTTAAAGCGTTCCCTCCAAACCAGTTTGGATTGTACGGTATGGCCGGGAATGTTAACGAGTGGGTCCTGGATGTGTACCGGCCTCTCTCTTCGCTGGATGTTAACGATCAAAGCCCCTTTCGCGGCAACATTTTTACCGTACAGGTCCGCGATGCTGATGGTAAACTGGTTGAAAAAGATCAGTTCGGCCGTATTCCCAGAAGAGAAATGACCCCGGAAGAAAATATGAACCGCCTGAACTACCAACGTTCTGATAATCGTAATTATCAGGATGGAGATGTTCAGACGATTATCAAGTATAATGCTGAAAATCAAAATGATTCAACTAGTACTTCCGCGATGTATTATCAGGGTACACCAGAAGATCAAATTGGGATAACCAGCCTGATTACCGATAAATCCCGTGTGTATAAAGGAGGTTCCTGGCGCGATAGAGCCTACTGGCTGATTCCAGGTACCAGACGCTTCCTGGATGAAGAGAAGGCTACCGATGATATTGGATTTAGATGTGCCATGTCACATCTGGGCAGTGATAACGGAAAATAGCGTGAACGCGGAAGCATTTTATCCGTTTTTTCTGCAGAATCCGCAGATTTGTACCGACAGCCGGCAAATAGAACCCGGCTGTCTTTTTTTTGCCCTGCAAGGTGAAAATCATAATGGCAACCTTTATGCGACAGAAGCACTTGAGAAAGGAGCTGTCAGGGCAATTGTCGATGATCCAAATATCCGGTTGAATGACCAAATGGTTTTGGTTGATAATGTGTTAGGGTTTCTTCAATCACTTGCTCTGCACCATAGGAAACAACTGAATATCCCGGTCGTCGCCATCACCGGCTCAAACGGGAAAACCACCACTAAAGAGCTGGTGAAATCAGTCCTCCGGCAGCAATACCACACCATAGCCACTTCCGGAAATCTGAATAATCATATCGGGGTTCCGCTAACGATCCTGAAGGCCGACCAAACTACCGAGAAGCTGGTGGATGAAATGGGGGCAAATCATCCCGGTGAAACTCGTGATTTATACAACCTGGCACTGCCTACACATGGCTTGATCACCAATATCGGAAAGGCTCATCTTGAAGGCTTTGGATCCCTCGAGGGGGTTAAAAAGGCCAAAGGGGAACTGTTTGAGTTCGTGGCTGCTACAGATGGTGTCTTTTTTTTAAATCATGATGATTACCAGTTAATTGACTTGGTTGATAGCTACCCAACTTGTTCGTACGGGACGAGAGAACCCTGCCAAATCAGAATACGACTAACGCAGTCCATACCAACGTTGAAAGTTTTATGGCTTAATCCCGGAGAATCCGGCCCAATCAGTATTTCATCACACTTGTCGGGTGATTACCATTTATCCAATATTGGTGCGGCAATAGCCGTAGGACATCACTTTGGATTGGATCCGGATAGGGTTGCTACGGGGATAGAATCGTATGTCCCTGATAATATGCGGTCGCAATGGATCGATACAGGACGCAACCGGGTTCTTCTGGATGCCTATAATGCTAATCCCACCAGCATGGAGGCAGCCATCAGGCTGGTGGTTTCGATGGACAGCCAGAATTGTTTACTGATTTTAGGCGATATGTTTGAGTTGGGCACCACCTCCTCCAAGGAGCATTGGGAGCTGCTCTCTCTGATTGACAAGCTTGGACTTGAACAGGTGATGCTGGTAGGTAAGGAATTTGACCGATTTCGGGAGGAATTCCCATTCATGTTTTTCAAAACTTTCGAGCTTCTGCAAGATTTTCTGAAAGATTTCGGTCCAACCGATAGCCTGATCCTTGTTAAAGGATCACGTGGAATGAGAATGGAAAGGGTAGTTCCCTATCTGTGATTTAGGTCGGTAAATTGTCTCTTTCCAAGGATGAAAAAGTCGAGGACAATGCTACGATTGTACCATCCGGGAAACTGGTGCGGAGCGTTGGCTCCAGCGGAATCAGGAGGACCACTCTTAGTCACTGGCTGCCGGTAAAAGTCGCAATGGGCTTTAAAAATGGCAGCGAAAAACCGTGGTTTCCCTTCCAATAGAAATTTTATCGCCGCAATTCCATCAAATATCATTCTAGAAAAGAGTACCCTACGCTTTCTGTGCGAGGGTAGGTTTTTCCGGAGCAGCACAAGATTGTTCCGGAAATTCAGATAGATCTTGCGGGGACTCTCGTTTGGCAGGGTACCTCCTCCCACGTGATAAACGATGGATTCAGGTTCAACCCATATTGTATAACCCATGGCGTGCATTCTCCAGCAGAGGTCAATTTCCTCCATGTGGGCAAAAAAGGAAGCATCGAAAGCACCAGCCTGACGGAAGGCCTCTATTCTAACCATCATACAGGCCCCCGACGCCCAGAAAATCTGACTGCGATCATCGTACTGCCTATTATCGGTTTCTATCTTGTTGAAAACTCGTCCCCTGCAGAACGGAAACCCATATCGGTCGATCCACCCACCCGCTGCTCCGGCATACTCGAACCGCTGACGATTAGCATGTGACCGTATTTTCGGCATCGCGGCACCCACTTCAGGGTTTTCCATGAGGTTAACCAGGGGTTCCAGCCATCCGGGCGTGACTTCGACATCAGAATTGAGCAAAACGGCAAAAGGAGAATCTATTTGCTCGAGTGCCAAGTTGTAACCTCCGGCATAGCCGTGATTTTTACCCAGGTTGATCAGCCTGATATCAGGATGTTCCTGTTCCAGCCACACCAGTGAATCATCCTTGCTCCCATTATCAGCAACCACAATTTCTCCCAGATCTTTTGGCGTACACGATTCTAGAATCGGGATAAACCGTTTAAGAAAGGAGAGACCATTCCAGTTGAGAATGACGATGGAAACTGGCTTCATGGGGTTAAAGGTATATCCTCCCGCTGATATTTCCATCGACGATGCGACCAAAGCCACAAATGAGCATCATCCTGTATGGATTTTTCCAGGCGAGAAACAAAGGTTTTGGTGATATCTTCTTCATCACCGGGATCGCCTGGATTCCATAATGTGTTGAAATTGATCCGATAACGCCCAAAACCCTCTTTCTTTTGGGAAGCATAAATCACGGGCAGTTGAAACCGCCTGGCTAATTTGGCTCCACCGGTGAAAAAGGCAGTTTCCTGGTTTAAAAACCTGGTCCAGAAGTGAATATCTCCAGCTGCCGGTATCTGATCGGAGATGAGAATCAGGGCAAAGGGCGGACCGCCATCCTCAACAGCCGACAGGATGGCGCGAAGGGTCTCTTTCATCGGGACAGCCTTGACTCCAGGTTTTTCCCGCACCCATTTCATCAGATGATCCATGGTAGGATCTGTTTGGGGCTTATAGATCCCCAGAATACGATAACCAGCCTGAACAAGCGGAAGAGGACTCCATTCCCAATTGCCATAGTGCCCCATCATGATGATCAGATTGCTCTTTTTCGCAAGATAGGTTTCCAGCAGTTGGGGATCTTCGTTAACCATACACGCACCCCGCTGGCTTTCTTTCGGCTTGATCCGATTGCCTACGAATAATCCTATTTCCAATACCATCTCTGCCAGATGGTGGTAGTACTGATTTGTGATGTTACGGATCTGTTGATCTTCCAACTCGGGAAAAGAGTTGTGGAGGTTGTTCCGGATGACGCTAACACGATAACGAATAATGTGTTGCAGTAAAAACCTAAGGAATCTGGCTTTCAGAGCGAGGATAGAATAGGGTAGGCAGGCTACTAATCTTAAAAGTACCCTGCCTACCTTTTCTGTTATCCGGGGACTGCTCACCTTCACTATTTTCTAAACAGATCCCCGGCGCGGCCACCCCAATGCTCACCAACTTCCTCGTCTTGGTAGGTCTTCATGTGATCAGTCCGACCGTAGATTTCATATTGCCAGTAAGGGTTGTAGATCTCCCCGCGAGCATCGGAATGGAGCAAAAAGTACTCGGTTCCAACAAAGTGTGGATTGTAAAAGATAAAGCGTTTAT
>JAAYIP010000320.1 GCA_012523435.1 Bacteroidales bacterium
GAGTCGAGCATGGAGATGAACGGCTCGTCGCCGCCGTGAAGATCGATGAGGCCTTGAACATCATGGGGGACGTAAAAGCTGTAGTGCCAGGCGTTGGCTTCGGTATAATCTCCCTGATCGAGCATGGTGACCTGGAATGGGTTAAACGGGGCGTGCCACCGGCCATCGGCATAGCGGGGGCGCATGAGTTTAGTTTCCGGATCAAAATGGTTGCGCCAATATTGTGATCGCAGAATATACTCCTGATAAATTGAGTCATTACCCATCGAGCGAGCCATCTGGGCAATGCACCAGTCGTCATACGCATACTCCAACACTTTCGACACCGAATTGGGGGAGTGATCGCGGGGAATGAACTGGTGCTTCCGGTAGGAGGCTATTCCCTCCATGCTTTGCGTGCC
The DNA here is from genome assembly GCA_012523435.1 of Bacteroidales bacterium. GTDB lineage: Bacteria > Bacteroidota > Bacteroidia > Bacteroidales > UBA12481 > UBA12481. Next base: position 402 of record JAAYIP010000320.1, read on the forward strand.
GCTGGTCACCATGGCCTCAAGGGTTTTCTTTTCATCAAAGCCCTGGTTGCCATTGAGCCAGGCGTCCGCCATCACTGGAACGGCATGATATCCGATCATACAGTTATTCTCGCAGGCAGCGAGCTCCCAAACAGGCAGCAGGCCCGACTGGTCGTACTGCTTCAGCATCGTGCGAATGAAATCCAGGTTACGATCGGGGCAAATAAGGTTAAACAGTGGATGCACAGCCCGATAGGTATCCCAGAGAGAGAAGACATGGTAGTAGTCGAACCCTTCGCCCGGGTGGATCTGCTTATCCATGCCCCGATAGCTTCCATCCACATCGGAATAGAGATTGGGCGTCAATAAGGTATGGTACAGGGCGGTATAAAAGATCTTTTTCCGGTCGCTGTCTTTGTCTTCGATGTTGATTTTTTCCAGCATCCGTCCCCAGGCCTTTTCGGCATCATTCACGGTGCCTTCAAAATCCCATCCGGGAAGCTCAGATTCGAGATTCTTACGTGCTCCATCCGGACTTACTGCCGAGAGGGCCACCTTGACCATCACGGGTTTATCGTGATTTGGATTGAAGGTAAGAACTGCTTTGACAGATTGTCCGGTGATGGAGTTCTTCCCATTGAATTCTTCGTCGTTCAGCAAAAGGCTGGCTTTTGTGAAGGGCTCAGAGAAGTGGGCAACAAAAAAGAGGTGTTGATTGGGAGCCCAGCCTTGAGAGTGGCGATATCCTTCAATCTCGGTGTCACTAACCACGCGGATATAACAGTCGTCGAACGGGATGTCGCCATCGCCAGAAATGTCGTGCTCCAGATCGACTAGGATCTGTTTGTTGCCTTCCGGGGGAAAAGAATATCGGTGTAGCCCAACCCGGTTGGTGACGGTAAGTTCTGCAAGTATCTGAAAATCATCTAATAACACGCTGTAATAACCAGGTGATGCCTGTTCCCGATCATGCGAAAATGCCGACCCCTTTGGTATCGTGGTCCCGGTGAAGGGCAGGAGCAGGATATCCCCGAAATCGGCACAGCCCGTTCCGCTCAGGTGCGTATGCGAAAACCCAAGGATTCGGTTGTGCGAGTAGTGATAGCCGCTGCAACAGCCAGTGTTATAGGTGTCGGGGCTCAGCTGAACCATGCCGAAGGGCATCGAGGGGCCCGGGAAGGTGTTCCCGGTGGCATCAGTACCGATCATCGGGTCAACCAAACTGATGATATCATGGTTTTCCTTCTGGCCACATGAACCTAGTAGTAAGGCAAATGCCAGTAGATAAATCAGTTTGCGGCACATGGCAAATGAGAGGTTATCCTTCTTGATGGTTTTACAAGGATAATCAAATCCACAAAACCGTCAAAGGGTAGTTATCAACACCTCATGATCATCCCCTGATTCGGGAAATTGCCGGTTATTCCTTCCGGTACTCTATGTATTCCCAATCGATCTCCTGGCCGAAAATTTTCACCATCACAAATCCCTCTTTCAGTGTGCCCAGGGGACCCTGCCACCATCCGGCTGATACGGCTCCACCGGTGATGACATGAACACCATCGACCACCAGATCTTCGAGATAATGCTGATGGCCTTGCAATATCAGCCTGATATTCCGCGTCCGTAACAAATCCATCACCTCTTTGCCATTGGTGATGACGCTAACCGGACTATTGGTATAGGTTCCGCCATGTTTCCACTGATCATACACGGTGATGAGCGGGATATGGACTGTTACAATGATCGGGGTTAGCGAATCAACCGCAGCGAGGTCTTGTTTTAGCCACTCCAGCTGTTCAGGGTTAATCTCACCCTGATATCGGCGGGTAGGGGTTTGCTCGATGGATTTCAGGCTGATGAAATGCCACCCTTTATGGTCGAATGAGTACCAAGGATCCCCGATATACCTGCGGTACATGCGATCGCCGTAATCGACATCCGTGGTGTCGATGTTGTGGGTGTAGAATGCAAAGAGCTCATGATTGCCTACGGTGTTGTACACCGGAACCTGAAATCCTTTTGCCATTTCGAGGTAAAGCTGATAGAGCGAGTCGGCCCGTCCACGGGTCTGACCCAACGCATCCATGATCAGGTCGCCACCGGTGAGGACAAAATCGGGCTTTAACGCATTCACCGTGTCGATCGCCTGCTGAAAACCTTCCGGAGCATTTCGATCGGGCGTGATGTGAATATCAGTCAAGAAGGCAAAGGTGAAATCGGGCTTGGGGCTCTTATCTCGGGTGCAGCCGGAAAATAAGATAGCTAGAATTAAGAATATACGTATTGTTTTCATGTTAAAATATTTAGGTCAGACTACCAAGGGTGCAAATTCCCCACAAATTAGCTTAAATCTCTCAAAGTTCCTGACTCATTGAAAATAGTTCTTACTTATTGTTCTCTGATGACTCAATCCATTGCCTCACCTGATCTGTCCCATTGATCCAATCGAATGCCAGTCCTTCGAGCTGATATTCATAGGGTTGAATGCTCCAAAACGGTCGAATATTGGTATGATGGTAGAGGTATTTCAGGATATGGATCATGGTGTTCCAGGGTTGGAAGATGTTTGGGTTGGTTACGTGGATCTGATATCCGCCGCAATCCTCTCCGGTATGTTTTTGGAACATGGGTCTGAAGGTAACCGGACGGAGTACAAATCCTGATAATCTATTATTATTAAGATAGTTAACTAGATCTTCCCTCATCGTGTATGGTTCGATGGCGGGGTGGCCGAACAGTTCGAGGCTTCGGGTGGTACCCCGGCCTTCGGAGAGGACGGTTCCTTCGAGCATCACGGTTCCGGGGTAGAGGAGGCATCCTTCGGGAGTGGGCAGGTTTGGGGAGGGGTTGATCCAGGGGCGGCCGGTATCGCGCCAGAGCATTTTGCGCTTCCATCCGATCATGGGGATCACGAGGAGATCGAGATCCCAGCGGTTCATCTCCCGAAATCGCACCGCCAGTTCCCCGATAGTCATTCCGTGGCGCATGGGGATGGGAGCCATGCAGACGAATGAGTACCATCCCGGATCGGGCAGGGTTCCTTCGGTGATGACTCCACCGACCGGGTTGGGGCGATCCAGCACCACCACCCGGATATTTCGGCCGGCGCAAGCCTCCAGAGCAAGGTACATGGTCCAGATGTA
>JAAYIP010000321.1 GCA_012523435.1 Bacteroidales bacterium
AGAGAGATTATGTGTGTCAGGAGACCTAAGTTACGATAAACCTTCATGAACTCGGAGAGCGATAATCCCGAATAGCGGGCAAAATAGTAAACAATCAACGCGATCAGAGGCACTAGTAGCCCCGCTGCGAGGCCAACCCAGACCGAGTTCCACTTGGATGGCTTCGTTTTGCCTAGAACTTCCATTTACGGATCGACTCCAATCCTTGATAATCAGTTACATCTATGTGTATCGGCACAATAGCACCAAAATTATTTCTCATCGCCCACTCATCGGTGTCCTCTCCATCCGGCTCATCATTACTGAAGGCGCCGGTGAGCCAGTAATAATCGCGGCCATGAGGATCGGTGCCCTTTTGGAACTCCTCTTTCCAGACGCCCATCGTCTGCCTGCACACCCGGATTCCCCTGCACTCTTCGGGTGCAATGGGTGGGAAGTTGACGTTCAAGCAAGTGGCCGCAGGCAATCCATGCTGCAAGACATTCTCAATCACCGGTCCGGCATATTGAGCTGCCAACCGCATATCAGCATCAGGAGAGTGGTCGTCAACCGAAAAAGCAATCGCCGGGATACCATTCAGGCAACCTTCAATCGCTGCTGCGACTGTTCCTGAATAAAAAAGGCTGACCGAGGCGTTTGATCCATGGTTGATGCCCGAAACGATCAGGTCGGGTTTCCGGTCCAAAATCTGATTCAGGGCGATCTTGATACAATCAGCTGGCGTTCCTGTGCATGCATAGGCCGAAATCACCCCGTCAATCGTTATCTGCTTGAGCCGGATGGGGTTGGTCAGGGTTACCGCATGGGACATCCCCGACTGGCCGGTTGTTGGAGCAACCAGTACCACATCCCCATATCGTTTCGCTATGGACGCCAGCTCCCGGATTCCACGCGCTTTGTAACCATCATCATTACACACAAGTATCAAAGGTCGGTCCATCTTCATCATTTTGGGTGCAAAAGTAGTTGAATTCTCTCAATTTGCAGGATTGCAGGCCCCCACACCCCGAAAGAATCTAATCATTAACTTTGGGCCTTTATTTAACACGATGATCTGCCAGACAACCATCCGGACCAGCCTCGCAATTCTATTAACCATCCTGATAACCGGTTGCTCCGATGAGATTCAGATGATTAAAGCCGGCGATCCCTTGCCAGTGGTCTTTGCTGTTTTTGATGCCAGTGATAACGAGCATTTCATCAAACTTACCAAAACATTTGCCAGTGACGCTAATGCATGGGAACTCACCTCTGATCCAAAGAATCTATTCTATTCTGATGTAGAACTATTCCTGACCGAGCTGCCAGGCAACCGACGAAACCATTTCAGCGTCGTTGAAGGAATTCCCAGAGAACCAGGGCTTTTACCACGGCTGCCCAATCAGGCCTACCGGTACGAGGGTTCCCTGCACCAGGGCAATTACCGAATGACAGTCAACATTCCAGACCAGCCGGAAATAACGGCCGACTTCAGACTGCTGGATGGGTTTACGATCATCACTCCCAGACCGGGAACGAAACGATTTTATCTGTACGATGATCCAATTCTGTTCTCCTGGTACCGACATCCGGAAGCCGGACTTTTTGAAATCAGCTTGATCATCAGTTATGAGGAAGTAACGAAGGATGGCGCATCTTCCTTAAAATCTGCAAGATACAACCGTCAATTAAAGCCTGACAACTTGGAGGTAGATCCGATTAAAAACAGTTATTTATTCTATTCCGATCCATTTTATGCCTACCTGGGCGGGCAGATCGCCAGGGATCCGCAGGTAGACTACCGCAAACCTGTCAGGTTCGATATGGAAATCACCGCAGCCGACACCACCCTGGCCCGTTACCTCAACTGGTTCGCGCTTGAGATTGATGATAAAATCAATCCCAATGGCAACGTCAATGGGGCTATCGGGGTTGTAGCGTCCAAATGCACGGTGGTTTATCCCGATTTGATCCTCTCACAAAGAGCGCAGGACTCCCTGGTCAGGGGCCATTATACCCAAGATCTGGGGTTTGTTGCCAACAGTGATTGGTAGAAATGAGTGCTCTGGTATCCGACCGTGGTGAGGGGATCTTTTGCTCCAGGCCCAATGCCCTGGTGGTTGTTATTCACTAACGCATCAACTTGAACCGCGTGGCAGATCTCTTCTCAAACAATGTCTCTTCCATCCGGTTACCTGATGAATACTTCACCGAATTCACCACCTTGATCCATTATTCAGAGCTCATTGGAGGCGATTGGATCCAGAAAAAGTTAAGCTATCAGAGGAGTCACCGGGCAGTACCACAGCATTGGGTCGACTGGTAGCAACAATTCCCTTATCCCCCTTTTCATTCTTATTTTCATTCATATTTATTTCGTATTTTTGCGAAATATAAAACAAATAATGAAAGCACCTACATTAACCCCTGATCATGAGCAGTTGGCCCGCTATGCCAAGGCTCTGGGCCACCCGGTAAGAGTATATATCATCGAACTACTATCCTCTCAAACATGCTGTTTCAGCGGAGACCTGGCGGAGGAACTTCCCATCGCCCGATCCACGCTGTCGCAACACTTGAAGGAGCTGAAATCAGCCGGATTGATACAGGGTACCATTGAGTATCCGAAGATCCGATACTGCATCAATAAGGAAAACTGGGAAAAAGCCCGGATACTTTTTAACAATCTGCTGAATGTGTCCATTCAGGTAAAAGACGCCTGCAAAAGCAACAGTAAATAATCACTTGATATTTAAAGAAATGGAAATCAAAATTCTAGGAACCGGATGCCCCAAGTGTGCAAAGCTGGAAAAGGTAACCCGTGAAGTGGTGAGCGAAATGAGCATCGATGCTACCGTCACCAAAGTGGAAGATATCATGGATATCATGGCCTTCGGGGTGATGACGACTCCGGCACTGGTAGTTGACGGAAAGGTAGTCCTTAAGGGACGCGTGCCCAGCGCTGATGAAGTCAAACAACTATTAACCAAATAATTACCACATTATGAGAAGAATTGGATTCATCATGCTGATATCAGCAATCGCTACATTGA
>JAAYIP010000322.1 GCA_012523435.1 Bacteroidales bacterium
AAATAAAATGTTCAGGCAAGGCTAGAACGGGAGAGCAGAGCATCAACTTTCAAGGTACCATCCGCATTCAAAAAGATCAGGCAGTTTGGGTCTCCTTACGTTCAGGCATCGGCATTGAAATCGCGCGGGTATTGGCAGAACCGGATAGCGTCTGGATCAATTCAAGATTGTTGAGAATCAAAGAAAAAGGAAACTGGAAGCTACTGGAAGAGTACTCAGGTTACCCGCTCAACTTCATTGCTTTCCAGGGAATACTCCTGCGACGACTGTTCAGCTGGAGTACAGACAATCCCGACCGTTTACTGGATGAGCTGCGTTATCGGCCCGATAAGGATGGTAACTGGATCTTTGCCCTGCCGGAGAGTGGATCAGGTGATGATAAGTCAGGGGTTGGATTCCGATTCCTTACTCAAACACCCGGCTATCGAATCGAATCAGTGGATATGATCAATCAGGATAATGATATCATCGGACGGGTGTTTTATCAGTACGATGAGAATGGTTTTATCAAGAGAATAAGCATTAAAGGGGCTGAAAAATCCAATGATATCGGACTAGACATGGATATCAAGAGCTATGAAGTCATACCAGATCTGGACATTAGTTATAAGAAATGGTGAAAAGGATTATCGGTATATTTTGTTGTATGATTCTGATCATCAGTGGGATCAGGGCACAGGATATTGAACAGCTGAAATCGGAGCGAGAAAAGAGCCTGAAAGAAATTGCGATTGCAGAAGAGATGCTGCAACAAACCCTGAGTAATCGGGAAAGCCAGCTGCAAAACCTTAAACTGATCAACCGGAATGTCACTCAACGCGAACGAATCATTCGGGGTATCAATAATGAGATCAGGCAATTGAATAATCAGATCCGGAAAAATGAAACCACCCGGACCGAACTGGAGAAAGAGATCACCAGGCTGAAAGAGGAGTACTCGAAGATCATCTATCGGACCTACCTCAACCGTAATGCATACCATCGCGCCCAGTTTATCTTTGCCGCTGAGGATTTTAACCAGGCTTTTAAGCGAATGAAACATCTCGAGGAGTACGGAAAATATCGTAGACAACAAGGTGAACTGATTGTACAGCGAACCGAAGAGTTGAAAGTACTCCTGGAAAAGTTAGAGACAGATAAGAACCAGAAAAGCTCCCTGCTGAGTGCCGAAAACCGAGAGGTAAGCAAAATGTATTCTGAGCGAAAGCAAAAAGATAAATTGGTAAAAAGCTTACAAAGTCGGGAGCGTCAATTGAAGAAGGAGATTAATGATAAACGATTGGCATACAAGCGATTAGAATCAGAGATTGCACGAATTATTGCTGCTGCCAGCGGAACAGAATTTGCCAGTTCGGGGATGCGGATGACCCCGGAAATGAAAATCCTGTCGAACGATTTTAGTCAGAACCAAGGAGGTCTGCCCTGGCCGGTAGAGCGTGGTGTTGTCACCATGGGTTACGGAGTTCAGGATCACCCGGTACTCCGAAATGCTAAGATTGATAATAAAGGTATCGAGATTTTAACTGAGCCTGCTGCGCCGGTTAGAGCGATTTTCAACGGGACGGTTGGAGCCATTCTGACCCTTCCCAGCGGCAACCGGGCCGTTGTGATTCAACATGGAGAATTCTTTTCGGTTTATCAGAATCTCACCGAAATTAACGTCAAAGAGGGTGATGAGGTGAAGGTGAAACAGGTGATTGGGAAATCCTATAAGCCGGCAAGCGGAACCAACTCGGAAATACATTTTGAGATCTGGAAATACGCCAAACCGATGCCGGTAACCCTTGATCCGGAGAAGTGGCTGTCGAGATGATGAAAAACCCGGCAAAATCCAGCGAGTTGACGGTTGAACGCCGACTGAATGACTTCCTGAAACGATTCTACCTGGTCAGGATGCTGCAAGGTTTTGTTATAACCTTGATAGTCAGTTTAGTTTATATCGGAATAGCCCTGGTGCTAAGCAACGTGTTGCATGCCGGACCGGTAATGGGAGGGGTACTATTTTGGCTGTTTGTTGCGTTATCAGGCTGGCTTCTGGTAGTGTTGGTTGTGCTGCCTGGTTTACGATGGCTGGGATTGCTCCGGCGGATGGACTATAAGGAGGCAAGCCGAATTATCACAGGAACCCATGGTGATATCCGCGATCGGATCATCAATGTATATGAATTAAAGAAAGAGCTGCCAGAACAATATTCGGATCTCTATCTGGAAGCCATCCGTCAGAAAACGGAAGAAATTAGATGGTTTGATTTCAACAAAGCATTACCTATTAGGGATTTGGTGAAAAACATTCCTTGGCTGGTCGCTCTTATCTTGGTCGTGATAGGATCCTATGCCATTTTTCCAAGATTTGTTAAGAGTGGTATTGATGCCGTGGTGCGATATAATCAAAATGAACCGGCAAAGGTGGTTTATGGATACCGCATTTTAAATGATTCACTGAAGGTTGTCGTTGGTGATGATATAACCATTGAGGTTGAACCTAGTTTTGATCCTGGAAGGGAGAGAATTGGTATCCAGATCGCAGGAAATTATGATGCATTGGTGAAGGAGGATGAACACTATCGCCACACCATCAGGGAAGTGAACCGTAACTTGGATTTTCGGTTTGTGTTTAATAATCAGGAAAGTCAGGTGTACCGGGTTGAGGTTCTGTTGCGTCCAGAAATGGTTAATCAGACGGTGATCGTAGCCCCGCCAACTTACACCGGGTTACCTCATGAAACCATCGAAGGACAAAGTAGTATTGAGGTTATCCGGGGATCAGTGGTAACCTGGCAGCTCCTGATGAATCATACCAATAAGGTGACCATCGTAAATGGCGACAACCAGCAGGAATTGCTGGTTGAAGATCGCAAAGCTGTCCATTCTGAGAAGATCTCATCGGATCGGGAGATCAAGATTATATGTAAAAATGACAACGGATTAACGACCTCCTATCCATTTTATATCACCACCAAGAGGGATGACTATCCCTATATCCGCGTGACTGAGAATGTTTATGATGACGATGATCGGCAACGGTATGTAGAGGGATTTATTCAGGACGATTTCGGTTTTTCAAAGCTGGAGCGGGTTATCGATCGTAATGGACAGGAAGAGATAACTGAGCTGGAGGTATCCAAAGACCTATTGAGCCAGACTTTCTACCACTCGTTGAACTTAAAGGATACAGGATCAT
>JAAYIP010000323.1 GCA_012523435.1 Bacteroidales bacterium
CCGGAATTACCTCCGTACCAGCATCTTTCGCCCTCTGGTCGGAAACCCAAACCGGAATACCCACCACAATATACGTCACCTGCAAGGCAGCTAAAGGTTACGAGGGGAAAAACCTGAATAATAGCCAAGACCTGCCCGTATGGAATAAAGCCCGATCCTTGCAAAACCTCTACCCCGAATCACCTGAACTCGACGCCGTTACAACAGCAACACCATCGCGCAGCAGCTTCCTAATCCACTGGGAACCAGCAAACAATAACCCCTCCGATACCATCAACCTGTTCCTCGAAGTTAATGTTCCATACGACTATAATAACTTCTATACTAGGAATATGGGCTCAAACGGACAACCTTCCCTGATCTACGGAATATCCTTCGTAAGCTCCCCCGATACCCTCCTTATTACAAAAAATTTCCGCATCATTGGACGAGGACACCACCTCGGTCAAACCGACCAAATCTACCCCGACCTCACCGGAATGACCTCCTCCCTGGAAATCATCGAGGGAATGCTCGGGAAAAAAATAGAGTAACAAAACAACTATCACCCGAGAAAATAACCTCATCAGCATCCTGACCTGCCTCTCCGTGATCGGCTGTAGCCTGATCCTGGCCACCCTTACCAAATCAGCTAACGAAATCCTGATATACAATGCCGGAATCAGCCTGATATGCCCCGTTGACCAGATCCAAACAATCGGTAATTCTCCCGAATTGCCTATTTTTGACTCTTGGAAAAACCATTAAAAACATAGATTGATGCGTACACCTCTTCTGATCACCGGCCTGCTGGCCATGACCATCTCCTGCAGCAAGCCGGAAGCCAACTACCCGACTAACAGGGAACCCTTGCAATCCAATGCATTCGTCCAACTGCCACTCGGCTCGGTGAAACCATCCGGTTGGCTCAAAACCCAACTCCAAATCCAGGCTAACGGCCTTCCAGGCCATCTCGATGAGTACTGGCCTTCACTCACCACCTCAGCATGGCAGGGCGGCGACGGAGAAGCATGGGAACGAGGCCCCTACTACCTTGATGGATTAGTACCGCTCGCTTATCTACTTGATGATCAGCGATTAAAAGAAAAATCCCAGGTCTGGATCGAACATATCCTGGCCTCCGGCAAAGAGAGCGGATGGTTCGGACCAGAGAAAAACGAAGACCGCTGGCCATTGGCTGTCGGACTTAAAGTGCTGAAAAGCTACTACGAGGGCAGCGGCGACGAAAGAGCACTCACGATGATCAAAAATTATTTTCAGTATCTGGCCGAAAACGGGCCCGACTGGCCAAACAAGGAGTGGAGAGGTGTGCGGGCAATGGAAAATGCCACGACCGGATACTGGCTCTACCGCTTAACCGGTGACGAGCAGATCCTCAGCACGATACGCTCAATCGAAGAGAATAGTCGCTCCTGGAAAGAACAGTTTACCCAATTCCCCTGGGACTCCCTGGCCGCCCGCGAAGGCCGTATCCCCCATATCTGGGATGAAGTCGGACTAACTGCTCACGTTGTCAACGTTGCGATGGCCGTCAAATACCCGGGCATCTATTCACAACAGTCAGGCGACCCATCCGACCTCCAAGCTTCATTCGAAGCTATCCGGAAACTGGATGATCACCACGGCCAAGTCGGCGGCCGATTCTCCGGCGATGAACACCTCAGCGGCCGGAATCCTGCCCAGGGTACCGAAATGTGCGCCGTTGTTGAGTATATGTATTCTATCGAAGAACTAATCGAGGTTACCGGGAAAATCGACCTGGCCGACCGGTTGGAAGTGCTGGCATTCAATAGCTTACCCGGAACCTGCACCCCCGATTACTGGGGACATCAGTACGATCAGCAAGCCAACCAGGTGCTCGTTTCAGTTGCCCCACGCCAATGGTCGAGCAACAACCCCGAATCCAATATCTTCGGTACCGAACCCTACTTCGGATGCTGTACCGCTAACGGACATCAGGGCTGGCCAAAGTTTGCCCAGTCACTCTGGATGGCCTCCCCAGATGGCGGCCTCGCCGCAATCAGCTACGCCCCCTCAACAGTTAATGCATTAGCTGGTAAACAGATCCCCGTAAAAATCGAGGTAATCACAAACTATCCGTTCGAGGAAAATATTGTCATCCAAGTCAACCCTGAGAAAAGAGCCTCCTTCCCCATCTACCTCCGGATCCCGGCATGGACTAACAACCCAACGGTGACAGTGAACGGCGAAGCTGTCTCCGCTACAGCAGGCGAATTCCTCGTGATCAACCGGAAATGGTCGGCCGACGACCGTATCGAACTTAACCTCACCAGCCCCATCCGTACCGAACGACGCTATAATAACTCCGTCGCCGTGGCCAAAGGCCCACTCTATTTCAGCCTCAGAATCCCAAAAACCTATACCCC
>JAAYIP010000324.1 GCA_012523435.1 Bacteroidales bacterium
CGAAGCAGCTTTTTACGCGAAATCAGGAGATAACAAATGTCACGTTCATTTTACCACACTGCCCGAACATCTCGAGCTGATGGACCAGCATTTTAAAGAGAACCAGGAGGAGCTGGAGAACAAATACCAGGTGAAATACCAGATTGAATATAGCATACAGGATCCTTCTACGGATGTTATTGCCGTGGATATGGAAAATAACCCGGTCCGAGACGATCACGGAATGTTGATCTTTAGACCCGGGGGGCACGGAGCTCTGCTTAAAAACCTGGGTTCCATCAAAGCTGACCTGATTATCATAAAAAATATCGATAATGTATGCCACGATCGCTGTAAACCTGATACATATTTGTATAAGAAGGTGTTAGCTGGCAAGTTGATCGAACTCCAGGATCAAATCTTTGCCTACCTTCGCGGCCTGGACAATCCAACTCCTCCCTCCATGAAGGTGGTCGAATCTATGTGGTCATTCCTGGAACATAAGCTTCATGTGATCCCCCCTGCCGGTAGTGAGAAATGGAAAAAAGAGGAACGAATAGAGTTCCTGCGGAAGAAGTTTAACCGCCCCATCAGAGTATGCGGAATGGTTGAGAATGAAGGTGAACCCGGTGGAGGCCCTTTCTGGGCAGAAAATCCGGATGGAACTGTCAGCCTTCAGATTGTAGAATCTTCACAGGTTGACCACGAAAATGCCCCACAAGAATTGATCTTCCAGTCATCGACACACTTCAATCCAGTGGATATCGTCTGCTCAATCCAAGACTACAACGGAGGAACCTTCGAACTCAAGAATTTTATGAATCCGAGAGCTGGTTTCATTACACAGAAATCGATCGATTCAAAAACTATTAAAGCCCAGGAACTGCCAGGACTGTGGAACGGATCTATGTCAGACTGGAATACAGTATTTGTTGAAGTACCCTTGAACACCTTCAATCCAGTTAAAACAATCAACGACCTACTCAGAACAGAACACCTGCCTACCATTTAATCCGATGAGTCAACAGGAAGATAGACTGTTTGGATTGATAGGATATCCATTAAGTCACTCTTTTTCTGCATCTTACTTCAATAGGAAGTTTGAAAATGAGGCCTTCCCAAATTGCTCTTACCACAATTTTGAAATGCCATCCATCAGTGGACTGCCAACTCTGATCGAAGAACTGCCAACTCTTGTTGGTCTTAATGTGACTATCCCCCACAAGCAGAGTGTCATGCAGCTGATGACTAACCTTGACCCCGTTGCTGAAAAGGTTGGGGCAGTTAATACCATCCGTATTGAGCGAAAATCCGGAGAAACCATTCTCGCCGGATACAATACCGACGTTATGGGTTTCGAATTAAGTCTGAAGTCCTTTATCGGACAGCTGAAACCAAGGGCGATGGTTTTAGGAACCGGGGGAGCATCCCGGGCTGTGCGCTTTGTTCTTGAAAAACTTGAGATTCCAATTACTCTAATCAGTCGGAAAGAATCCAATAACACCTTATCTTACAGTCAACTAGACCAATCTATCATACAAAATCACCACCTAATAATCAATTGCACCCCTTTGGGAACCTGGCCCAATGTGGATGCATTCCCGCCGATTCCTTATGAGGGTATCCACCAACAGCATTTTCTATTTGATTTGGTGTATAATCCCGAGACGACAAGGTTTTTGGCCCTAGGCTCTGAGCGGGGTGCTTCTATCCGAAATGGCCTCGAGATGTTGATTGGCCAGGCTGAAGCTGCATGGCAGATTTGGAATCGTTAAGCTTTCCTGATGAGTTCAGGAAAGGGCACAGTCGGGTTAACTAAAAAGGATTCAGGAGGATAATCAACACGAGTTAAAAAGAGCCCCTGAGCCGGAGCCGACATCCCTGCAGCAGATCGGTTTTTTGCTTCCATAATCTGAATCATTTCCTGGCTATTCAGATGACCTTTGCCACCTTCTACCATGGTGCCAACCAAAGCTCTAACCATATTCCTCAAAAAACGATCGGCCCGAATACGGAAAACCAGGAATTTGCCCTCATCCTTCCAGCCTGCCTCGTAAACCTCACAAATATTAGTCTTGGTGTCGGTGTGCAACTTACTGAAACTCGTAAAATCATGTTGGCCAATGATAAGCTCTGCCATTTGATTCATCACCAGCAGGTCTAATTCCGGAGAATGCTCCCAACAAAACGGTGCTAGGAATGGCTGTCTACCCCTACCTATGAGATAATGGTAGGTTCTGGAGGTAGCTGAGAATCGTGCATGGCAATCCGGCAACACCTTAACAATCCGATCAATACGAATCGATCCCCGGAAAAACCTACCGAGCTTCAAACATAACTTATCCGTATCGGAACACGGAGTAGTCAGATCAAAATGAGCCACAAAGTGAGAAGCATGCACTCCAGTATCTGTCCGCCCACAGCCAACAATATTGACAACTTCACCCGTCAGACAGGTCAAGGCATGATTGATAGACTCCTGGACGGTGGGAACACCTGGCTGAATCTGCCAGCCATGAAATTCTGAGCCATTGTAGGCCAGTTCAATGAAATAACGTTGAAAAGCAGTGGATTGACTTAACATTTGTTAACAAAAATATAAAAATATTAATAGTGCCTTAGCCTACTTTCGTGGCACTTAAACGTCAAACATGATGAATTCAAACGACATCCGGCAAATCAACGAAAAAATTCAGCAGGAAAGCAGCTTCGTCGAGATGATCACTCTTGAAATGAACAAAGTGATTGTAGGACAGAAGCACTTGATTGAGAGTCTTTTAGTTGGACTATTGTCAAATGGGCACCTCCTTCTTGAAGGTGTCCCGGGTCTGGCCAAAACATTGGCTATCAGGACTCTGGCTAGCACAATCGATGCCGGCTTCTCCCGGATCCAGTTCACACCTGATCTGCTCCCCGCCGATCTAATTGGAACGATGGTGTATAGTCAGAAAAAGGAGGAATTCCAAGTTCGTAAAGGGCCCGTATTCAATAACTTCATTCTTGCTGATGAAATCAACAGGGCTCCTGCAAAAGTACAAAGCGCACTTTTAGAGGCCATGCAGGAACGACAGGTAACTATCGGAGTGAACAGCTATCCTCTGCAAGAGCCATTCCTGGTATTGGCCACACAAAACCCGATCGAGCAGGAAGGAACCTACCCCCTCCCCGAAGCCCAGGTCGACCGTTTCATGTTGAAAGTGGTCATTGGATATCCTTCAAAGGAAGAGGAAGCCAGAATCATTCGTCACAACCTGGCACAGGAGTTCCCGACAGCCAATAAAGTTATTGGCCCGGAGGCCATCCTAAAAGCCCGCGATGTCGTGAAAGAAGTTTATATGGACGAGAAAATCGAGAAGTACATTATCGATCTGGTCTTTGCCAGCCGTAATCCGGAGGAGTATAAACTAACTGATTATAAAAGATATATTGCCTTTGGCGGCAGTCCAAGAGCCAGCATCTCTCTTGCACAAGCATCCAAAGCATTCGCCTTCATCAAACGTCGTGGTTATGTGATCCCTGAAGATGTCCGCGCAGTATCCCACGATGTCCTACGCCATCGAATAGGACTAACCTATGAGGCTGAAGCTGAGGATATTAAAACAGATGATATCATCAATGCCATTGTTAACCAAGTTGAAGTGCCATAGGCTTGCAACCCGGAAGTTCAAAGATAGATTAAGAATAAACGACAAAAGATTGAGTAATAGGAATCGATGATTGCATCGGAGTTAATAGCGAAGGTCAGGAAAATTGAAATTAAAACGCGAGGGCTGTCAAACCACGTGTTCGCCGGGCAGTATCACAGCGCCTTCAAAGGCCAGGGTATGGCCTTCAGTGAGGTACGTGAGTATCAGTATGGCGACCCAATCCGGTCGATCGACTGGAATGTCACCGCTCGGTTCAATAAGCCTTTTGTCAAAATTTTCGAAGAAGAACGCGAATTAACCGTGATGCTGCTGGTCGATGTGAGTGGCTCCAACGAATTTGGTACCCGATCACGGTTTAAGCGTGAGTTCATGACCGAATTAGCAGCGGTCCTGGCTTTCTCTGCTATTCAAAACAACGATAAAATCGGGGTTATTCTGTTCTCTGATCGGATTGAACGATTTATCCCACCAAAAAAGGGAAAATCACATATTCTGCGGATAATTCTGGAACTGCTGGAGTTTAAGCCGAGCAGTAAGGGAACTGATCTGCCGGAAGCTCTCCGGTACCTGACCCATGCGATCAAAAAACGCGCTACCGCATTCCTGATATCAGATTTTATGATCGATGATCCATCCAACCTGGCCCGGTTAAATGATGCCCTCCGATTGGCCAACCGAAAACATGATCTGATCATACTTCAAGCCAACGATCCAGGAGAACGGGTGCTTCCCGATATCGGTCTGGTTCGCCTGAAAGACCCTGAATCCGGGGAAACCCGCTGGATTGATACCAGCAGTAAAAGAACCAGGCAAGCCTTAACCGATTGGTGGAGTATCCTGCAAAGGGAGCTTACTGGTGTGTTTAAACGGAGTGGAGTTGACTTTGTAACCCTAAGTACTAATGAGGATTACGTTAATCCACTAATGCAATTGTTTAAAAAAAGAGGTCGGAGATGAAAGCACTGTGCAGATGGCCTAACCGGATTGCATCATTCGTGGTTTTGGTGCTCCTCTTCCCTCTGCCTTCGATCGGTCAGACGGTTAAAGCCGATGCGTTATTGGATACCTCACGCATGTTGATCGGCGATCAGGTCAATCTTTGGCTCACGCTTGAACAACCGGTCGGATGGAACATCAGGTTCCCGGTGGTGGTCGATTCGCTCGACCAAAAGATTGAGGTATTGTCCGTATCACCTATCGACACGATGGATCAAAATGGAGAGTTGATTAACCTCCGACAGAGATTGTTGCTTACAGTATTCGATACTGGCCTTTTTGTGATTCCACCCCTTCCTTTTAAGTTAGATGAGGGAGACAAGCTGTTTACCACCCGTGCACTCCCCTTAGAGGTTTTGGGGATGCCCGTGGATACCACAAAAGGTATCGTGGACATCAAACCTCTCTACGATATGCCGGTAAGCTTTGCGGAAGTGCTTCCCTTTATCCTGATCGGCTTCCTGATCGCTGCTATCTTGTTCTTTTATTTTCGTTATCTCAAAAAGAGAAGGCATAAGCCTCTGGTCAACACAGAACCTGAAATTCCACCCATTCCGGCTCATATCTGGGCTCTGGAACAGCTAGATAACTTGATAAAAGAGAAATTGTGGCAACAGAAAAAGGTTAAACTGTTTTATAGTCGCCTAACCGATATTATCCGTCAATATATCGAGATGCGATTTAAAGTTCCAGCTATGGAACAAACTACCGATGAAATTCTTAGGGCGTTTGACCGGAATAGGCTAATTAACGGAATAGTAAAAACCGAACTTAAAGAATTACTGGAGATCGCCGACTTGGTCAAGTTTGCCAAATGGCACCCGGTAACAGAGGAACACGAACAAGCCCAGCAGTGGGCATACGATTTCATTCTCAGAACAAAGCCAAGCATCGATTTACGCAAGCCGGTTGATGAAAACACATTAACCGAAGAGAAGGAGGTTGAAAAATGAACGAAATACAGTTCGCAAATCCTTACTGGCTCTATCTGCTGATCCTGCTTCCGCTGATGATCATCGGATATATCCTGCTACGAAAAAAGCGAGCTGCTGTCTTGCATGTTTCTGGACTTCAACCATTTAAAAACCTTCCAGCCACTTGGAGAAATTACCTTCAACATTTGCCATTTATGCTCCGATCGCTGGCAGTCGGCTGTCTGATTATCATCCTTGCTCGCCCACAATCCTCCAGCTCTTGGCAAAATGTGAC